>JAYTHL010000317.1:0-4278 GCA_043732605.1 Rhizobacter sp.
AACAGGCCACCGACTGGCACCAACAAGCGCCGGAGGGCTGCTGACATGACCGGCCCCTTGATCCGCGGTTACGAGGTCGTCATCGGCCTGGAAACCCACACCCAGCTGTCGACCGCCAGCAAGATCTTCTCGGGTGCCAGCACCGCCTTCGGCGCGGCGCCCAACACCCAGGCCTGCGCGGTTGACCTGGCGCTGCCCGGCACGCTGCCGGTGATGAACCGCGCGGCGGTCGACCGGGCGATCCGCCTCGGCCTGGCGGTGGGCGCCAAGATCGCGCCGCTGTCGATCTTCGCGCGCAAAAACTACTTCTACCCTGACCTGCCCAAGGGCTACCAGATCAGCCAGTACGAGACGCCTGTCGTGCAGGGCGGCGGCATCGACTTCCTCGTCGGCGACGCGCCGCACCGGGTCCAGCTCACGCGCGCCCACCTCGAGGAAGATGCGGGCAAATCGATCCACGGCGTCGAGCGCGAGAGCGCCGAATCGGGCGACTCGACCGGCAGCGCGCCGCACGACTATCGCGGCGCGTGGTCGGGCATCGACCTGAACCGCGCCGGCACCCCGCTGCTCGAGATCGTCACCGAGCCCGACATGCGCTCGAGCGTCGAGGCGGTCGCCTACGCGCGCACGCTGCATGCGCTCGTGATGTGGCTCGGCATCTGCGACGGCAACATGCAGGAAGGGAGCTTTCGCTGCGACGCCAACGTCTCGGTGCGCCGGCCGGGCGCGCCGTTCGGCACGCGGCGCGAGATCAAGAACCTCAACAGCTTTCGATTCATGCAGCAGGCGATCGACTACGAGGTCCAGTGGCAGATCGACCTGATCGAGGACGGCGGCACGGTGCAGCAGGCGACCGTCCTGTTCGACGCCGAGCACGGAGAGACGCGGGCGATGCGCAGCAAGGAAGACGCGCACGACTACCGCTACTTCCCCGACCCCGACCTGCCGCCGCTCGCCATCTCGTCCGACTGGATCGCGCGCGTGCGGGGCGCGATGCCCGAGCTGCCGAAGGACATGGCGGCGCGCTTCGAGCGCGAGTTCTCGCTCGGCGCGTACGACGCGGCGATGATGACCGAGAGCCGCGACGTCGCGGCCTACTTCGAGACCGCAGCCGTCGCGAGCCGCGAGCCCAAGCTGGTCGCCAACTGGATGATGGGCGAGATCTCGCGGCGCATGAACGCCGGCGCGCTGACGGCGATTCCGGTGCCGGCGGCGACGCTCGCGACGCTGATCGCGAGGATCGGCGACCGCACGATCTCGAACGCCGCCGCGCGCCAGGTCTTCGACGCGCTCTGGCAGCGCGAAGGCGACGACGTCGACGCGCTGGTCGAGGCCAAGGGCCTGCGCCAGATAAACGATGCCGGCGAGCTCGAGCGGATCGTCGACGCGGTGATCGCCGGCAACGCGAAGTCGGTCGAGGAGTTCAGGGCCGGCAAGGACAAGGCCTTCAACGCGCTTGTCGGCCAGGCGATGAAGGCCAGTCGCGGCAAGGCCGATCCCGCGGAAGTCGGCGCATTGCTGCGCCGCAAGCTCGCCTGACGCGCGTCGCCGCGCCGGTCGCGCCTACTTCGTGGCCGACGCCTTGGTCAGGTCGGGCGCAGCGACGGTCGTGACCTGCGGCCCGGGCAGCGGTCCGAGCGACCCCGCGGGCGCGCCGCCCCAAAGCTTCTTCAGGCGTGCGAGCTCGGCGTCGTAGAGAGCGTTGATCCGGACGATCTCGGTTTGCTGGTTCTGCACCAGGCCGTTCTGCGCCTCGAGGCTGGCGTCGTTGGCGTCGATCTGCTGCTTCAGCTTGGCCGGCAGCGGCTTCTTGAGCGGAACGTAGAACTCGGCTTCCTCGCGCAGCTTGTTGCGCTCGACCGTCAGCAGCGCGATCCGCGCCTCGTAGTTGCGGACCGAGCCGCTGAACTCGTCGAGCGCCTTCGCGCGCGCCTTGCGGTGCGTGGGCTCGTCGGGATAGCGCTGCATCAGGTTGCGGTCGCGCCGGATGGCGTCGTTCCTGGCCGAGTTGATGACCTTGATCTCGCGGTCGCGGCGCTCGGCCTCGGCGCGCTCGTCGTCGGTCATTGGCGGCGGCACGATGCGGTTGAGCGAGCCGTCCGGGTTCAGCTGGGCTTGCGGCGCGTTGGCGCACTCGCGCACCGGACGATCGGAGGTGATCTTCTTGCCGTTGGCGTCGATGCACTGGTAGATCGGGATGCGCGGACCTTGGTCGGCGGCCACCGCGGCGGGTGCCGCACATGCGAGCGACAGCACGAGGCCGCACGGCAGCCAAGCGCGTCGCGACAACGCGACGGCGTCAGACGCCGTAACGCCGGCGATATCCGGCGACGGCGTCCGCGTGGGCAGCAAGCGAAGGGTCGGCATGGGTCGTCAGGAATTGCAGCAGGTCTTCGACCGTGGCGACCGGGATGACCGGCATGGCGTAGTCGCGCTCGAAGTCTTCAACGGCTGATCGCTCTGAAAGGTTGTCTCCGGCACCGCCGCGTTCCATCCGGTCGAGCGCGATGAGGACCGCGACCGGCTCGGCTCGCTCGCGGCGAAGCAGATCCACCGACTCGCGCTTGGAGGCGCCGTCAGTGATCACATCATCGACGATGACGGTACGGCCCCGCAACGGTGCACCGACCACAAGGCCGCCCTCGCCGTGATCTTTTGCTTCCTTCCGGTTGAACGCGAAGGGAACGGCGCGTCCGCGACGGCCGAAATCCATCGCCACCGCCGCCGCCAGCGTGATGCCCTTGTAGGCCGGGCCGAACAGCATGTCGAACTCGAGGCCGGAGGCGATCAGGCGCCGTGCATAGAATTCGCCGAGGCGCATCAGCTTGGCGCCGTCGTCGAACAAGCCCGAGTTGAAGAAGTACGGCGACAGCCGCCCCGCCTTGGTCCTGAATTCGCCGAACCTCAGCACGCCCGACTCGACCGCGAACTGCACGAACTCGCGCGCCACGGTCTTGTCGGGGGCGGAAGTGTCCATGCGGAGTGCTGCGTGTTTCGTCTCGTCTCGCTGAACCTGAACGGGATCCGGTCAGCGGCCGCCAAGGGCTTCGAGGCGTGGGCCGAAGGCGTGGGAGCCGATTGTATGGGCGTGCAGGAGATCAAGGCCCAGGCAGACACCATCGCCGGCCGCTTCGACACCATCGCCGGCATGAAGGGCCACTTCCACTTCGCCGAGAAGAAGGGCTACAGCGGCGTCGGCCTCTACAGCCGCAAGAAGCCGAGCGCGGTGCGGCTCGGCTTCGGCGATCCGGAGTTCGACGCCGAAGGCCGCTACGTCGAGGCTCGCTTCGATCGTCCGTCGCGAAAGGGCCTGCCGCGCATCAGCGTCGTCAGCTGCTATTTCCCGAGCGGCTCGGCGGGGGAGCACCGGCAGGCCGCCAAGTTCCGCTTCCTCGCGCTGATGGGCCCGTACCTGCACGCGCTGGCGCAGGAACGCGAGGTGATCCTGATCGGCGACATCAACATCGCCCACAAGGAGATCGACCTCAAGAACTGGAAGGGCAACCGCAAGAACAGCGGCTTCCTGCCGCAAGAGCGCGCCTGGATGACGCGGCTCTTCGAGGAGCTTGGCTTCGTCGACGTGTTCCGCACGCTCAACCCGCATCCGGAGCAGTACACATGGTGGAGCAACCGCGGCCAGGCGCGCGCCAAGAACGTCGGCTGGCGCCTCGACTACCACCTCGCGACGCCTGGCATCGCCTCGCTCGCGACGCGCGAGCACATCTACCTCGAGCAGCGCTTCAGCGATCATGCGCCGGTGGTCATCGACTACGCTTTCCGGCTGTAGCCCACGACGAGGAATACTCCGCATGACGCTCGAGACCATCGAACACGAGACCGGCCCCGACCCGCGCGCCTCGATCATCATCCTGCACGGCCTGGGCGCTGACGGCAACGACTTCGTTCCGGTCGCGCACGAGCTCGATCTCAGCGCGATCGGCCCGGTGCGCTTCGTCTTTCCGCACGGGCCGACGCGGCCGGTGACGGTCAACGGCGGCCACGTGATGCGCGCCTGGTACGACATCTTCGGCCTCGGCTCGAGCCTGCAGCGCGAGGACGACGCCGGTCTTCGTGAATCGCAGGCGCTCGTGGAGGCGGTCATCGCGAAGGAGAAATCGCGCGGCGTCGCCTCCGGCAGGATCGTCCTCGCCGGATTCAGCCAGGGCTGCGCGATGACGCTCATGACAGGCCTGCGCCACGCCGAGCGGCTGGCCGGCCTCGTCGGGCTGTCGGGGTACCTGCCGCTTGCTGCAAAGCTCGAAGCCGAGCGCCACGCCG
>JAYTHL010000318.1:0-13364 GCA_043732605.1 Rhizobacter sp.
CCCGAAGGCGGCGATCCGATCGACACCGGAGCCTTGCGCGGCGCCATCGATCCCGACGGCAACCGCATCCGCGCGCGCCTCTGGCTCAAGAGCGAGCGCAGCGAGCGCGTCGTCGATCTCCGGCGCGAGCCCTGAGGGCAACGCGCGGGACCCGACGCGCGTCTAGCGCGTGACCGCGGCGACCGTCTTGGCGTTGCCCTTGATCGCCGGCGACGGCATCTTGGCGAGTGCCGCGCCCGCGCTGCCCTCGACAGGCAGACGCTTCTCGCGCCACTCGGGCATGCCGCCGCGGAACCAGTAGATCTTGGTGTAGCCCCCCGCGACGGCGGCGCGCGAGGCCTTGTACGACTTCCAGCACTCCGGTCCGTTGCAGAGGAAGAGCACCGGCTTGTCCTTCGGGATCGTCTTCAACGCGTCGAAGTTGTCCTTCGTCGCGTCGAAGTCGGTTTCCTTCAGGCTCTTCTCGACATACGACGCGAGCACCGCGCCGCGCACGTGCTCGTTGTCGAACTCCTTCTGCGAGCGCGTGTCGACGATGGTGACGTTCTGGCGCGCGAGCTCGACGACTTCCTCGGCGCTGACGCGTGTGACGCCCTTGAGCGCATCCGGCGTCGTGATGCCGAGCGAGGCGACGTACGTGAACTGGCGGCTCGCGTCGGACGAGGCGATCCGGAAGCGTCCGATGCCCGGGATCGCGCCGTCCGGCGAGTTCACCCAGTCGGCCAGGCGCCCGCATTCGGTGGCGCAGAAGTCCTTGCGCACCACCATGTTCATGCCGCCCGGAACCGGCCGCGTCGTCTTCAGGATGCGCGCCTGGCCCGGATGCGCGTTGATCCATTCCTTGGCCTGCGTCTCGTCGGCGACGGTGACGTCGGCGATGTCGAACGAGAGCGCGACCAGCCCGCCGCCGCTCGTGTTGCCGTAGGTCACTTTCGAGAACTGGGCGAGCTTCACGCCCGACTCGGTGAGCAGGCCTTTGGCGACGTAGCTGCGCAGCGAATCCTGCTGCGGCAGATAGAGCCGCTTGCCGGCGAGCTTCTCGACCTTGTCGATGTCGTTCTTGACGACCAGCGCGTAGATCTGCTCCTGACCGCTGGTCGCGAGCAGCTGATAGGCGTGCAGCATCGCGGAGGCGGTGACGTGCGCCGGCGCGATGATGATCTCGTTCTCGACGGTGCGGCTGGCGCGCATCACTTCCGACATCGTCGAAGTCTGGGCGATCGTCGTCTTCGAGCCGGTGGCGCGCGTCAGCGACTGCGCCGGGGCGAGAGACGCGCTCAGCAAGACGTCGCCGGTCGCGTCCGCAGGATCGACGCCGAGCAGGACGTGGATGTCGGCCGCCGACGCGACGCCGGCAGCGAAACAAAATGTAGCGACGAGCGTTCGCGCGACGATTCGCGCTGACAACGGGCTGGATTTCATGGGAGGACTCCTGGCATCGACCGCGCGCGGCGCGACAAACCTGCCGAGCTTAAAGGGCCGTCCGCGCGAGCAAGTGGAAATCGCGCCAGCCAATCGGAAATTAGTTCACACGTATTGCCACGGCGCCACAGTCGGTCGTCGAAAGCGCACGAGAAAGCGCCCGGCCGCCTCGCGGCGGACGGGCGCTTCGGCGCCGGGCAGTGAAGGATCAGCCGACCTTGACCGGCACGAAGATCTTCTCGCCGTCGCGCTGGACGAGCAGCGCGACGCTCTTCGGCCTGGACATCATCACGCTCTTGACCTGCTCGAGCGTCTGCACCGGCTTGCCGTTGATCGCGAGCAGCACGTCGCCGGCGACGATGCCGGCGCGCTCGGCCGGGCCGCCGACGTCCTCGACGACGAGGCCCGACTCGATCTTCGCTTCACGCTTCTCGTCGCGCGTCAGCGGCCGCAGCGAGAGGCCGAGCTGGCCCTTGTCCGCGGCGCCGCTGGCGTCGGCGACTTCCTTGGCCTCGGCACCCGCACCGCCGAGCTTGGCTTCGATCGTGCGCTCCGAGCGATCGCGCCAGACCTTGAGCTTGACGCGCTCGCCCGGCGCCGACATGCCGATCAGGCTCGACAGCGATCCCGAGCGAACGACAGGCTCGCCGTTGACGTCGGTGATCACGTCGCCCGACTTCAGGCCCGCGACGGCAGCGGCGCTGTCGGGCGCGACGTTCGCGACCAGCGCGCCGTCGACGCGCTTGAGACCGAACGAATCCGCGAGCTGCTGGTTCAGGTCCTGCACCGTCACGCCGAGGCGGCCGTGCTGCGCCTTGCCGGTCGCGACGATCTGGTCCTTGACCTTCAGGGCGACGTTGATCGGGATCGCGAACGACACGCCCTGGAAGCCGCCGCTCCGCGAATAGATCTGCGAGTTGATGCCGACCACCGAGCCCGTGCCGTCGAAGAGCGGACCGCCGGAGTTGCCCGGGTTCACCGCCGCGTCGGTCTGGATGAAGGGCACGACCGCGTCGCCGGGCAGCGAGCGGCCCTTGGCGCTGACGATGCCCGAGGTCGCGGTCTGCTCGAGCCCGTAGGGCGCGCCGATGGCGAGCACCGGATCGCCGACCTCGAGGTTCTTCGGATCGCCGAGCCGCACGACCGGCAGGTCGTGGGCATCGATGCGCAGGACGGCGATGTCGGTCGCGGTGTCGAGGCCGAGCACCTTCGCGGTGTACTCGCGCCGATCGCTCAGCTTGACTGTCACGTCCTTGGCCTCGCGCACGACGTGCGCGTTGGTGAGGATCAGCCCGTCGGAGCTGATGATGAAGCCCGAGCCGAGTCCCTTGAACGGCGTCGACTGGTTTTGCTTGCCGCGCTGGCCGAGACCGGGAACGCCGCGGAAGAACTTGAAGAACGGATCGTCTTCCATGCCGGGCGGCATGCCGCCCTGCTCTTCGAGCGACGCCTTGTGGCTGCCTTCGACATTGACGCCGACGACCGCAGGACCGGCCTGCTTGACGATGGCGCGGTAGTTGGGCACTTGCCCGGGTGCGATCACGAGTGGAGCTGCGGGGACGACGTGCTCGCCGACCTGCGAGAAGTCCGACAGGGGCGCAGCCTGGGCGACGACGGGCGGGCGGGCGTCGCCTTTCAGCCAGTGCGGGAGCTCGATCGCGCCCGCGGTTCCGATCACCGTCACGCCGGCGGCGAGCAGGGCCGCGCTCAAGGAATTCAGCTTCATGTCAATGCATCCTTCGGATCACACGCGAAAAGGCCGCGCACGAAAGCGAAGATAGGGTCGACCGGTTAGGACTCCATTAGCGGAACGTGAAGCGAGGATTAAGACGAGACGGCTTGACCGGTGCGTCTCGGAAACCGGACCTCGACGCGCAGGCCACCCGCGGGCGCCGCATCGAGCGTGAGCGCTGCGCTGTGACGATCGGACACCGTGCGCACGATCGCCAAGCCAAGGCCGGTGCCGTCCTCGCGGCCCGGATCGCGCCGATAGAAGCGGTCGAAGACCCGGCTGCGCTCGGCCGCCGCGATGCCGGGGCCGGCATCGTCGACGCGCAACGACGGCGCGCCGCCGTCGTCCCACACGCGCACGTCGACGCGCGTCTTCGGCGGCGAATGGCGCAGCGCGTTGTCGACGAGGTTGCGGACGAGCGCCGTCAGGCTGGCGCGATCGCCATCGACCGTCACCGCCTGCTCCGCGTCGAGGACCAGCTCGCTGCCGCGGTCAAGCGCGAACGGATGCATCGCCGCCAGCGTCTCGCGCGCGAGCTCGGCGAGGTCGACCGGCTCGAACGCGAGCGGCACCGCGCCCGGCTCGCTGCGCGCGAGCGTCAGCAGCTGCTCGATCAGGCGCGCCGCGCGGTCGATGCCGGCGGCGATGCCGGCGACCGCCGTGGCGCGCGCGGCGTCGTCGCCGGCGTGCTGCAACAGGCGCAACTGCAGCTTCAACGCCGTCAGCGGCGAGCGCAGCTCGTGCGCGGCGTCGGCGACGAACGCACGCTGCGTGTCCATCGAGCCCTTGAGCCGATCGAGCAGCGCGTTGAGCGCCTGCGCGAGCGGCGCGACCTCGTCGGGCAGGGCATCGGTGGGCACCGGCGCGAGCGAGCTGGCGTCGCGCGAGCGCACCTCGCCGGCGAGGCGCTCGAGCGGCGCCAGGTTGCGGGCCGCGAGCCACCAGATCGCGAATGCCGCGAGCGGCGTCATGAGGAGCAGCGGCAGGACGCTGCGCCAGGCCGCGTGCGCCGCCAGCCGCTGCCGGATCTCGACCGGCTGCGCCACCTGGATCACGCGGTCGCGCGTGGCGACGCTGTAGGTGCGCCACGCACGGCCCTCGACGACGAGCGTCGCTAGACCGAGGAGCGCGCGCGCCGGCAGCGACGAATGCGCGCGCGACGCGTAGATGCTGCGGCCGTCGACGGTCCAGATCTGGATCACGACGTCGAGCTGCTGGTCGGCCAGCGTGCTCGCCTCCGACGAATCGATCTGGCCCTGGTCGCGCAGCGAGAGCGCCATCTGCTGGAGCTGGTAGTCGAAGAGGGCCTCGGTCTCGCCGAGAACGTTACGGTACGTGATCGCGGCGATCGCGACGGCCGTCAGGCCGAGCAGCACCAGCAGCGAAACGAGCAGGCGGACGCGTATCGAGCTCATGGCGAGGGCTTGGCCGCGTCGATGAAATAGCCGACGCCGCGCACGTTCCTGATGAAATCGGCGCCGAGCTTCTTGCGCAGCTGATGGATGTAGACCGAGACCGCGTTGCTCTCGATCTCCTCGCCCCAGCCGTAGAGGCGATCCTCGAGCTGCGCCCGCGACAGCACCGCGCCGGGCCGGACCATCAGCGCCTCGAGCACCGCGAACTCGCGCGCCGAGAGCGGCACCGCCACGCCGTCGCGGGCGACGCGGCGCTGCGCCGGATCGAGCGTCACGCCGCCGTGCGCGATCAGCGGCTCGCCGCGGCCGGCGTGGCGGCGCAGCACGGCGCGGATGCGCGCGTTGAGCTCGTCGAACTCGAAGGGCTTGACGAGGTAGTCGTCGGCACCGGCGTCGAGGCCGGCGACACGGTCGCCGCGCGCGTCGCGGGCCGTGAGCACGATCACCGGCGTCGCGTCGTGGCGCGCGCGCAGCGCCTGCAACACGGCGAGGCCGTCGGCCGGGCCGGCAGCGGCGCCGCCGCGCGGAAGGCCGAGATCGAGCAGGACGAGGTCGAAGCGCTCGCTCGCCAGCGTGCCGTCGGCGGCGCTCGCGTCGCGCACCCAATCGACGGCGTAGCCCTCGAGACGAAGCATGCGTTGCAGGCTCTCGCCGATCATTCGGTCGTCTTCGACGAGCAGGAGTCGCATGGGCGGGCGAGGATAGCGCGAGGCTGTCCGCCGCCGGTGGCGCAAGGGACAATGCCCGGATGCACCACAGCCTGCGCGTGACCCTGCTCTCGCTGCGCGACCTGTTCCTGACGGCGGCGCCGTTCGTGCTGCTCGCCGTCCTGTTGCTCGCGGTCGCCTACTGGCTGCTCGATCCGACGCCGCCGAAGACGGTCGTCCTCGCCACCGGCCAGGACCAGGGCGCCTACGCCGAGTTCGGCAAGCGCTATGCGCAGATCCTGAAGGAGAACGGCATCGAGGTGCGCCTGCGCAAGACCGCCGGCGCGGCCGAGAACATCCAGCTCCTGAAGGAGCCGGACGGCGACGTCGACATCGCCTTCGTGCAGGGCGGCGCCGACGAGACGCTGCCGGCCGTGACCGACGAGGGCGACCTGCCCGACGACGGCCTGGTCTCGCTCGGCAGCCTCTTCTACGAGCCCGTGTGGCTCTTCTATCGCAGCGAATCGGCGCAGCGGCTGCGCAAGGAACCGGAGCTGACGAGCCTGACCCAGCTGCCCGGCTGGCGCGTCAACATCGGCGCGCCCGGCAGTGGCGTGCCCAACCTGATGACCAAGCTGCTCGAGGCCAACCACATCGAGCCCGCGTCGATCGCGCTGGTGCGCGAGCCGCAGACACCGGCCGTCGTCGGCCTGCTCGACGGCAGCATCGACGCCCTCGTCTTCGCGTCGGCGCCGGAGTCGCTGCTCGTGCAGATGCTGCTGCAGACGCCGGGCGTCGCCCTCTTCGACTTCGCCCAGTCGGAAGCGTACGCACGGCGCTTCCCGTTCCTGAGCCCGGTGACGCTGCCGCGCGGCGTCGTCGACCTCGCCAGCGACATCCCCGCCGCCGACGTGCGCCTGGTCGCGCCGACGGCCACGCTGGTGGCGCGCAAGAAGACGCATCCTGCCCTGATCCAGCTCTTCGTCCAGGCGGCGCAGCAGGTGCACAGCGGCGCGGGCTGGTTCCAGAAGAAGGGCGACTTCCCGAATGCGCGCAACACCGAGCGGCCACTCGCGCGCGAGGCGCAGCGCTTCTACGCGAGCGGGCCACCGGTGCTGCAGCGCTACCTGCCGTTCTGGCTCGCCAACCTGATCGACCGGATGTGGCCGGTGCTGGTGACGATCCTCGCCGCGCTGCTGCCGCTCTCGCGCATGCTGCCGCCGCTCTACACCTTCCGCGTCCGCTCGCGCATCTTCCGCTGGTACCGGCAGTTGCGGGAAGTCGAGGACGCGATCGGCAAGCGCCCGAACGACGAGCTGCTGCGCGAGCTCGAGGAGATCGAGCGCCGCGTCGAGCACGTGCACGTGCCGCTCAGCTATGCCGACGAGCTGTACTCACTGCGCACGCACATTCACATGGTCGCGGAGCGTCTCGTCGCGCCGATCGCGGCCGCGGCATGAGCGCGTTGCCGCGCGTGCTCGTGATCGGCTGCGGCTTCGGCGGCTTGACGGCGGTGCGCGCGCTCGCCAAGGCCGACGTCGAGATCGTCCTCCTCGACCGCACCAACCACCATCTGTTCCAGCCGCTGCTCTACCAGGTCGCGACCGCGGGCCTGAGCGCGCCGGCGGTGAGCGCGCCGATCCGCCACGTGCTGCGGCTGGAGATGAAGCGCGGCCGGCTGACGATCCTCAAAGGCGAAGTGCAGGCGATCGACGTCGCCGCGCGCACCGCGACGATCGACGGCGGCGAGCGGATCGCCTGGGACCACCTCGTCGTCGCCGCCGGCTCGACCCACAGCTACTTCGGCCACGACGAGTGGGCCCGCTTCGCGCCGGGGCTGAAGACGCTCGCCGACGCGCTCGAGATCCGCGGCCGCGTCATCGGCGCGTTCGAGAACGCCGAGCGCGCGATGAGCGAGAGCGAGCGCGACGCGTGGCTCACTTTCGTCGTCATCGGCGGCGGCCCGACCGGCGTCGAGATGGCCGGGACGATGAGCGAGATCGCGCACCACACGCTGCTGCGCGAGTTCCGCCGCATCGACCCGACGCGCACGCGCGTTCTCCTGATCGAAGGCTCCGACCGCGTCCTCGGCGCATTCGTGCCGGCGCAATCGGCGCAGGCGCGCGCCCAGCTCGAGCGCCTGCGCGTCGTCGTCGAGACGGGCTCGAAGGTGACCGCGATCGACGCTGACGGCGTGACCTGCGAAGCGCTCGTCGACGGCACGCCGACGCCGCGCCGGATCCCGGCGCGCACCGTCGTCTGGGCGGCGGGCGTCGCCGGCTCGCCGCTCGGCGCCGAGCTCGCACGCGGCACGGGCGCGACGCTCGACCGCGCCGGCCGCGTCGTCGTCGAGCCCGACCTGAGCCTGCGTGGCCATCCGGAAATTTCTGTCATCGGCGATCTCGCCGCCGCGACGAGCCCGGGCAAGGACGGCGCGAAGCCGGTGCCCGGCGTCAGTCCGGCGGCCAAGCAGATGGGCCGGACCGCGGCCGCCAACATCCTGCGCCGGATCGCCGGCCAGCCGACCGAGGCCTTCCGCTACGTCGACTACGGCAACCTGGCGACGATCGGCCGCAAGGCCGCGGTCGTCGATCTCGCCGTGCCGGTGTTCGGCGCGCTGCGCTTCAGCGGCCTCCTCGCCTGGCTGTTCTGGCTCTTCGCCCACGTCTACTTCCTGATCGGCTTTCGCAACCGGCTGATCGTGATGGTCGAGTGGGCTTGGGCGTATTTCACGTACGAGCGAGGGGCGCGGGTGGTCGCCGAGCCCGACGCGGCGCGTACGCCGCCACGGCCCTAGACTGGCATCGAAAGGAATCGACATGGACACCCGCACCTCGCCGGCCCGCCTGCGCATCGAGACCATCCAGGAGGCGCTCCGCGCGCACGCGGTCGCCGCGGTCGTGATCCCGTCGAGCGACCCGCATCTCTCCGAATACCTGCCCGAGCGCTTTCAGGCACGCCAGTGGGCCTCGGGCTTCACCGGCTCGGTCGCGACCCTCGTCGTCACCACCGATCAGGCCGCGCTCTTCGCCGACAGCCGCTACTGGGTCCAGGCCGAGGCTCAGCTCGCCGGCAGCGGCGTCGAGCTCGTCCGGATCCCGACGCCGGCCGCGTCGCAGCATCTCGACTGGCTCTGCGCCCATCTGCCCGCGGGCGCGACGGTCGCCGTCGACGGTGGCGTGCTCGGCCTCGCGGCAGCGCGCCAGATGCGCGACGCGCTGGCGCGCTGCGGCCTCGCGCTGCGCAGCGATCTCGACATCGTCGCCGTCGCGTGGCCCGAGCGGCCCGCGATGCCGGCCAGCGCGGTCTACGAGCACGCCGGCGCCGAAGCCCCGCACGCGCGCACCGCCAAGCTCGCGCAGATCCGCACGGCGATGGCCGACGCGGGGGCGAGCCATCACCTGATCTCGACCGTCGACGACGTCGCGTGGCTGCTCAACCTGCGCGGCAGCGACGTCGGCTTCAACCCGGTCTTCCTCGCCCACGTCCTGATCGGCCCCGACGCGACGACGCTCTTCATCGGCGCCGGCAAGGTCGACGCCGCGCTCGCGCGCACGCTCGCCGCCGACGGCATCAAGCTCGCGCCGTACGACACGGTGGCCGCGGCGATCGCCGCGCTGCCGGTCGAGGCGACGCTGCTGCTCGACCCGAAGCGCACGACGCTCGGCCTGGCGGAGACCGCGCGCGCGAAGCGCGTCGAGGCGATCAACCCGAGCACGCTCGCCAAGAGCCGCAAGAGCGACGCCGAGGCGATCCACGTGCGTCACGCGATGATCGAGGACGGCATCGCGATGTGCGAGTTCTACGCGTGGTTCGAGTCCGCTCTCGCCGACCCGAAGCGCACGACGCCGATCACCGAGCTCACGATCGACGAGAAGCTCACCGCGGCGCGCGCGCGCCGTCCGGGCTACGTCGGGCCGTCGTTCGCGACGATCGCCGCGTTCAACGCCAACGGCGCGATGCCGCACTACCGCGCGATGCCCGAGTCGCACGCCGTGATCGAAGGCGACGGGCTGCTCCTCATCGACTCCGGTGGACAGTACCGCGGCGGCACGACCGACATCACCCGCATGTGGCCGATCGGCCGGCTCGGCGACGCGCACAAGCGCGACGTGACGATCGTGCTGCGCGGCACGATCGCGCTCAGCCGGACGCGCTTCCCGCGCGGCACGCTCTCGCCGATGCTCGACGCCATCGCGCGCGCTCCGCTCTGGGAGCACGGCATGGACTACGGCCACGGCACCGGCCACGGCGTCGGCTATTTCCTCAACGTCCACGAAGGGCCGCAGTCGATCTCGCGCGTCGTCCCCGACGCGACGATGGCGATGCAGCCGGGGATGATCACCAGCGTCGAGCCGGGCGTGTACCGGCCGGGCCATTGGGGCGTGCGGGTCGAGAACCTCGTCCTCAACGTGCCGGCGGCCGGCCTCGGCGACGAGTTCGGCGACTTCCTCGAATTCGAGACGCTCACGCTCTGCCCGATCGACACGCGCTGCATCGACGTGGGCCTGCTGCGCGCCGACGAGATCGCGTGGCTGAACGCGTACCACGCGACCGTCGCCGAGCGCCTCTCGCCGGGGCTCGACGGTGCCGCGCTGGCGTGGCTGACGGCACGCACGGCGCCGATCTGAGAGGTTCGAGGACCTCGGGTGATGCGCGTTCGTCGCGCCTGACGGCGCCTCGTCGCCCGCGCTCGCGGGTTCGTCGCAAGGCGCTGTCGGCGCGGCATTGCTGTCCCTAGAGTGCGGTCCTTCGCAACCAGACACGCACTTCCAGGAGCCCACCATGATCAGCCGCCTCACCGCTTCCGCCGCCATCTTCGCCGTCCTCGTGACCACCGGGCTGGCCTTCGCCGCCGACGGCCGGCCGATGCGCGCCGCCGTGACGCCGACCGCCGCGGAGGCCGCGATGCCGTCGATCACGTTCCCGCGGGTCGAGATCACCGGCCATCGTCTAGGCGCCCGCTGAACCGACCCTGTTCGAGCACGGCGCGGCCGTCGGGGGTCGCCGTCCGTGCGATTTGCACCACGGCGCGACGTTTCGCTTGCGCCGGCGCCGCCCGGCTCCCCGGTTCCGGCGCCCGCTGACCCCGAAATCCCTCCGAACAGGCCTCAAGGTACCGCCCGCGATACCGAAATGAACGAGTCTGTGCTCCCACGGGGGGAACACTCGCCACTCTGCGGGACGAGCGGGCCAGCTCTTCATGAACTTCCTGGATAGCCATCGGCTGCTGCCCGGTCTTGTCGGATTCGCGGTCAGCGCCGGCCTCCTGTGGCTGGCCGCCGAGTTGCACGACCGTTCCCGGCTGCGAGCACGCATCGCCGCGCGACCCTTGCGGGCCTGCGCCATCCTGCTCGCCGGCTTCGGCCTTTGGTGGCCCGGACGCTTCCTCGCTCCGCTCGAGGCGGCGGCCAGCGACGCGGTCGGCATTCCTTTCGTCGCTGGCGCGCTTGCCTGGGTTCTGGCCGCATGCGCCGTCGCGACCGCGACCATGGCCAGGCGCAAGACCTTGCCCGCCTTCGCAGGGCTCGGCGTCGTCACCCTGCTGGTCGCCTACGCGCACTCGGTCTTCGCCACGCCCGGCCTGTTCCGGGCCGCTCTGGCGATGGGCAGCTGGGGCCCGTTCGTCGCCGTCTTCTTCCTCGCGACCGCGCTCGTCGCCCTCGACGTCCAGCTCAAGCCGGGTCCGCTGCTGGGCGCGGCGCGGATCGCCGGAACGGTGTTCTGCGCCACCTTGCTCACGCTTGCAGCCTCGATGTCGGGCGGCGCCGAGGCGCTGGCGCCGGCTTGGGGCGAAGCGCTGATCGTCAGTGCCCTCGCGGCGATGGCGCTGGCCCTGCTGAAGGGCCTCGGACAGGAAGTGGCGCACGCCGATGACCGCGCCCCGCGCCAGACGACGGTCGCGCCGACCGTCGACAGCCTGACCCAGCTACCGACGCGCGTCTATTTCGAGGACCGCCTCGCGGCCGCCGCGACCAAGGCCGACGCCGGCTCGACCCGCCTCGCCCTGCTCTTCATCGACCTCGACGGCTTCAAGCCGGTCAACGACACCTACGGCCACTCGATCGGCGATCTCGTGCTCGAGCAGGTCGGCCAGCGCCTGAAGGCGATGTCGCGCGGCAAGGACGTCGTCGCCCGCGTCGGCGGTGACGAGTTCCTGCTGCTGCTCACCAACGTCACCACGCAGGAGGCGATCGCGCACGTCGCCGACCGGCTGATCCAGGGCCTGTCGCAGCCTTACGCCGCCGACGGCCGCGAGGTGATGATCTCGTGCTCGGTCGGCATCGCCATGTACCCGGACGGCTGCAGCCACGCCAAGCTGATCGCGCGCGCCGACGCGGCGATGTACTCGTCGAAGCGCTCGGGCGGCTCGACCCACTGCTTCTATTCGAACGCGATGGACGCCGACGCCGAAGCGCAGTTCGAGCTGTTGCGCGACTTGCGCAAGGCTGTCGCCGCCAAGGAGTTCGAGCTCTTCTACCAGCCCAAGATCGACGCCCAGAGCGGCAAGGTCACGGCCGTCGAGGCGCTGCTGCGCTGGATGCATCCGACGCGCGGCATGCTGCTGCCCGGCGTCTTCATCCCGATCGCCGAGCGCTTCGGCTTGATCGGCGCGATCGGCAACTGGGTGATCGAGGACGCCTGTCGTCAAAGCCGCCAGTGGCGCGAGAAGGGCCTGCGCATGCGCGTGGCGATCAACCTCTCGGTGCACCAGATGCGCCAGGACGACATCGTCGAGCGCATCACCGGCGCCCTGGACGCGCATCGCATCCACCCGTCGCTGCTGACCTGCGAGATCACCGAGTCGGCGGCGATGGAAGACACCAAGACGACGCAGACCACGTTCCGCCGGCTCGGCGAGCTCGGCACGCACCTGTCGATCGACGACTTCGGCACCGGCTACTCGAGCCTGGCCTATCTGCGCAAGCTCCCGGCCGAGGAGCTGAAGATCGACCGCAGCTTCATCATGGACCTCGAGCACAGTGCCGATGCGCGTGCCGTCGTCGACGCGGTCATCAAGCTGGCGCACGCGCTCGGCCTGAAAGTCGTCGCCGAGGGCGTCGAGAACCAGCGCCAGCAGCAGGTGCTCGTGCAGATGGACTGCGACGAGCTCCAGGGCTTCCTCTTCGCCAAACCAATGTCCGCGCGTGCGTTGATGCTCTGGGCGATCAACGACCGCTCGGAAGGCGCGACGACCTTCAAGCCGTCGCTGTTCGACGAGACCCGGCACGGTCTGACGGTCGAGGAAGCGCGCCACGCCTGAGCGTCCATCCGGGCGGAGAGCGCTTCATCGCAGGAATTCGTCGCTTCGTCGCAAGCCGCTGTGAATGCCCCGAGGCGTTGCCTACATTCACTTCAACGCATCGACGATGCGCCAGTCCAGAAGGAGCAGATCGTGTCCGACAACATCCTTTCCGCCGTCCTCACGTTGAGCTTGATGGCCGGCACGGCAGCGATCGGCGCGGAGATGTTCAACGGCCACCACGCCGCAGCGCCGACCAGGTCGGTGACGCTGGCGCCGGTGACGATCATCGGCCACCGCGCCACGGCCGTCGCCGATGCGGTGACGCTGCCGATGGCGATGGTCATCGGCCATCGCGAAGTCCGCACCGAAGTCGCGGTCGACACCGACGACGCCGCACCGACGGTCGAGTGATCGCGTCCCCCGTCGACGAGACCGGGCGCGACGACAGCCAAACGGCCGCCCTGGGGCGGCCGTTGCGCTTTCAGGCGCCGGCGCGCTGCAGCCTGGCGGCGAGGGCCTGCTCAAGGGTGTCGGCGCTGTCGGCGAGATGCGCCTTCGCCTCGTCGCTCAGGCCGGCGCGACGGCTGGCGCCGCGGATGCGCTCCAGCAGCTCCCTGGCCTGCGCCCGCACGACGCTGCGCGTGTCGGCACGCGACGACGCACCGGGCCGCACGAGCAGCGCCGCGATGCGGTTGACGTGGTCGCGCTGGACCTCGCGACGCAATGGCGCGATGTCGCCGCGGCCGTCGAGCTCGCTCCACACCGCCTGCGTCAGCCTGCTGTAGAGCTCGGGCATGCGCAGCGCACGGCCGGCGCCGGACGGCGCCTTCTCGCTGCTCTCGAGCAGGCGCGTCGCGACCGTGTCGCTCATCATGACCGAGAGCAGCGCGCGCTGCAGGCCG
>JAYTHL010000319.1:0-4262 GCA_043732605.1 Rhizobacter sp.
CGGTCAACCCGATCTTTCTCGAGCACCTCGATTCGCTCTGGATGATGAGCAAGGGCTGGAGCGAGAAGAACAAGTCCGAGAAGCCGCTCGACTTCAAGAACAAGGAAGAACTCTTCACCTCGCTGCACGCCAACGGCACCGGGCCGTACATGCTGGTGAGCCGCGCGCCGGGCATCAAGACGGTCTACAAGCGCAATCCGGCGTACTGGGGCAAGGTCGAGGGCAACGTCCAGGACATCGTCTTCACGCCGATCGCCAACGACGCCACGCGCCTGGCGGCGCTCGTCTCGGGCGAAGTCGATTTCGTGCTCGACCCGGCGCCGCGCGACGTCGCGAAGCTGCGCAGCACGCCGGGTGTGAAGGTGATCGACGGTCGCGAGAACCGGATCGTCTTCATCGCCTTCGACCAGGGCCGCGACGAGCTCCTCTACAGCAGCGTCAAGGGCAAGAACCCGTTCAAGGACGTCCGCGTGAGGAAGGCGCTCTTCCAGGCGATCGACATCCAGACGCTGAAGACCAAGCTGATGCAGGGCAACAGCTATCCGACCGGCGGCATGACGCCGTCACCGGCCGGCGCGTACGACGACGCCGGCATCGAGGCACGCCTGCCGTTCGACCAGGCCGCGGCGAAGAAGCTGCTCGCCGACGCCGGCTATCCCGACGGTTTCGAGGTCCAGCTCAACTGCCCGAACAACCGCTACGTCAACGACGAGCAGATCTGCATCGCGCTCGCCGGCATGTGGGCGCAGGTGAAGGTCAAGGTGAAGGTGCAGTCGGAGCCGCGCTCGACCTACTTCCCGCGCCTCGAGAAGTACGACTTCAGCATGTACATGCTCGGCTGGGGCGGCGCCTCGACCGACGCCGAGCAGGTGCTGACACCGGTGATGCGCAACAACGCGGGCGAGAAGGGCGTCGGCTTCTACAACTACGGCAAGGCGAAGAACGACAAGTTCGACGCCATGGCCGCGCAGACGAGCATCGAGCCCGATCCGAAGAAGCGCGAGGAGATGGTCAAGGGGGCGCTGCGCGAGTTCAAGGAGTCGTACGCGACGCTGCCGTTGCACCGCCAGGTGATCCCGTGGGCGGCGCGTTCGAACGTCAGCGTCGTGCACCGCGCCGACAACTGGCTCGAGGTCGGCTGGGTCAACGTCGGCAAGTGATCGTTCGCGCCCGACGGCGCGAAATCATTCAGCGCAGCGAAGGATCTCGAAGTGCGGACATCGTGTCCGCGAAGCGCCCGGCGATCGCCGTCGCACTGGCGTGCCGGCCGTCGCGCAGCACCCATTGCCCCGCGACCATGACGTCGCGCCACGGCCCCGACGGGCTGCTGAAGACGAGGGCGTCGAGCGAGCGGCGCGGCTCGACGCCGAGGAGCGCGGCGTCGTTCGAGTCGACCAGCAACGCATCGGCACGCGCGCCGGCGACGAGGCCCCACGCCGACCGATGCGTCGCTGCGCGCGATCCCTCCGCCGTGCGCGCGAACAGACGCTCCGCCGTCGACGGCAGCCCGATCTCCGGAGCCGCGGCGACGTTGCGCTGCCGCAGCGCGAGTCGCTGGCCGTATTCGACCAGGCGCAGCTCCTCGCGCCAGTCGCGCGTCGCGTGGCTGTCGGAGCCGAGCGAGAGCGGCACGCCGGCGGCGAGCCAGCGCGGCAGGTCGAAGAGGCCGTCGCCGAGGTTGGCCTCGGTGCCGGGGCAGACGACGACGCCGGCACCGCTCGCCGCGACGGCCTCGATCTCGCCGGGCAGGGCATGCGTCGCGTGGACGAGCTGCCAGCGTGCATCGAGCCCGCGCGTCGCGAGCCACGCGATCGGCCGCGCACCGGTCGCGCGCAGGCACTCGTCGACCTCGTTCGTCTGCTCGGCGACGTGGACGTGGATCGGACCGTCGATGTCGCCCGCGAGCGCGACGAGCGTCTCGATCCCCTCGGCGCTCGCGGCGCGCAGCGAGTGGATCGCGAGGCCGGCGTCGACGAGCGGCCGGCCCGATGAGGCGATGCGCCGCGCGGCCGCCGCCGTCTCTTCGGCCGACGCGCGAAAGCGGCGCTGGTTCTCGCGCAGCGGCGTGTCGAAGCCGAAGCGCTCGTAGAGCACGGGCAGGATCGTCAGGCCGATGCCGGCGTCGGCCGCGGCATCGGCGAGCGCCCACGACATCGCGAGCGGATCGGCGTAGTCGCTGCCGTCGCGGTCGCGGCGCAGGTAGTGGAATTCGCAGACGTGCGTGTAGCCGCCGCGCAGCAGCTCGACGTAGAGCTGCGCCGCGACCCTGCGCAGCTGCTCCGGCGCGATGCGTGACGCGACGGCGTACATCCGCTCGCGCCACGACCAGAAGTCGTCGGTGGCGCAGTCGCGCCGCTCGGCCGCGCCGGCGAAGGCACGCTGGAACGCGTGGCTGTGGGTGTCGACGAGTGACGGCAGCAATGGCGACGCGAGCACCTGAGCGCCCGCGGGCGGCGTCGCGACATCGGGTGTGATCTCGGACCATCGGCCGTCGGCGCCGATGCGCAGGAGGACGTCGTCGTGCCAGCCGTCGGCGAGCCACGCGAGCGGCGCCCAGAGAGCGGCGGGCGCGGCCTCAGGAGGCATCGGGCTGCCAGTCGAGCGTCGTCTGCAGCAGCGCGCGCAGCAGCGGCTGCAGCTTCGCGAGC
Organism: Rhizobacter sp.; assembly: GCA_043732605.1. Lineage (GTDB taxonomy): Bacteria > Pseudomonadota > Gammaproteobacteria > Burkholderiales > Burkholderiaceae_C > Schlegelella_A. The sequence continues at coordinate 2,649 of JAYTHL010000319.1, forward strand.
TTCTCGGGATCGGGCGCCGCCGCCGGCACCGAGGCGTGGCGGTCGTCCATGTAGACCTGCAGACCCATCTCGAGCTGGATGGCGTGCACGCCTTCCTGCGGCCGGCCGCGGTGGCGCGTGATGTAGCCGCCCTTGAAGCGGCCGTCGGTGACGTGGCCGAACGCGGTCTGCGATGCCAGCACCGCCATCAACGCATCGCGCAGCGAGCTCGCGCAGCTCGCGCCGCCGGCCGTGCCGAGGTTGAGGTCGGGCAGGCGTCCCTCGAACAGCCACGGCAGCACGGGCTGGATGCTGTGCCCGTCCCAGAGGATGGCGTGGCCGTGCTCGCTCCGCAGGCGCGCGAGCTCGCTCGTCATCGCCGCGTGGTACGGGCGCCAGTAGGTCTCGCGCCGGCTCTCGATCTCGCGCGCGTCGGGCTCGCGGCCGTCGCGGTAGAGCGGGTCGCCGCTGAAGAAGTGGGTCGGCACCAGCTCGGTGTTGTTCGCGCCGGCGTACATCACCGCGTTGCTCGTCGGCGGCCGGTTCAGGTCGATCACGTAGCGCGAGCAGCGCGGCACCAGGATGCTCGCGCCGAGCTCGCGCGCGAAGGCGTAGACCTCGGCGAGATTCCAGTCGGTGTCCTCGAGCAGAAGCGCGCGCGGCAGCATCACGGCGCGCAGCTCGGGCGGGATCTCGGTGCCGACGTGCGGCAGGCTGAGCAGCAGCGGCGTCGTGCCTTCGTGCAGCGTGAAGACCGGCTCGGCCTCGGGCTCGCCGTCGAGAGGCCCCATGCGCGATTCGCGGCGCGTGCGCCGTGCGGTGCTCATGCCTGTCGCTCCACGCCGCCGCCGACGACGCGCCGGCACGGGTTGCTGCCGAACCAGTACGAGAACTCGTTCGGATGATCGATGTTCCATGCAGCGAAGTCGGCGCGCTGGCCGGCGACGAGGCGGCCGCGGTCGGCGAGGCCAAGCGCGCGCGCGGCGTTCACCGTCATGCCGCGCAGCGCCTCCTCGGGCGTCAACCGAAAGAACGTGCAGGCCATGCTGAGCATCAGGAGCGGGGAGAGAGTCGGCGACGAGCCGGGGTTGTGGTCGGTGGCGATGGCAATGGGCACGCCGGCCGTGCGCAGCGCCGCGACCGGCGGCGCCTGGGTCTCGCGCAGGAAGTAGAACGCGCCTGGCAGGAGGACGGCGACCGATCCCGCGCTCGCCATCGCGCGGACGCCGCCGTCGCCGAGATGCTCGAGGTGCTCGCACGAGAGCGCGCCGAACTCGGCGGCGAGCGCGGCGCCGCCGGAGTCGCTGAGTTGCTCGGCGTGCAGCTTCACCGGCAGGCCGAGCGTGCGCGCGGCCTCGAAGACGCGCCGCGTCTGCGCGACCGAGAAGGCGATGCGCTCGCAGAAGGCATCGACGGCGTCGACGAGCTTGGCCTCGTGCAGCGCCGGCAGCCAGGCGCAGACGGCGTCGATGTAGTCGTCGGCACGGCCGGCGTACTCGGGCGGCAGCGCGTGCGCGGCGAGACAGGTCGTGCGCACAGTCAGCGCCAGCTCGCGGCCGAGCCGGCGTGCGACCGCGAGGCAGCGCGCTTCGTGCTCGGCGCTGAGACCGTAGCCGGACTTGATCTCGAGCGTCG
>JAYTHL010000320.1:0-4234 GCA_043732605.1 Rhizobacter sp.
CCGTCGCGCTGCAGCGAGGTCGCGATGCGATCGACGAGCGCGTCGAACTCGACGTAGTCGAGCGACGAGGTCGCGTCGACGACAGCGAGCTGCCGGGGATGCGCCGCGGCATGCGCGCGGATCAGCCCGGCGATGGTCGAGAAGGGAAGGTCGCCGTTCGGCGCCGGCGTTGCATCGGGCAAGGACAAGCTGGATGTCTCCGGAGATGGGCGCGTCGATTCTGCGCCGACAATCGGGCCGTCATCAGAAGAGGTGCAGCGATGAATCGACTCGCGGGATTCTCGGCGGTCGCTTGCGCTCTCGCGTGGCTCGTCGGCGCAGGCCCGGCCGCCGCGCAGCAGCAGGTCAACGCGATCTGCTCGACCGACCAGTCGTGGTGCGAGCTCGCCGCGAAGGACTTCCAGGCGCAGACCGGCATCAAGGTACTGCAGGTGCGCAAGGCCACCGGCGAGGCCTTCGCGCAGATCCGCGCCGAGGCCGCGAATCCGAAGACCGATCTCTGGTGGGGCGGTACCGGCGACCCGTTCCTGCAAGCCGCCGAGCTCGGCCTGCTCGATCCCTATCGGCCCGACTACCTCGGCGACCTGCACGGCTGGGCAGTGCGCCAGTACGCGATGAGCGGCAATCTGGTCGGCGGCTTCTACACCAGCGCGATCGGCTTCGGCTGGAACGAGAACGTGCTGAAGAAGAAGGGCCTCGCGCCGCCGAAGTGCTGGGCCGACCTGATCGACCCGAAGTACAAGGGCGAGATCGAGACCTCGCATCCGGGTTCGAGTGGCACCGGCTACACGATCATTGCCGGCCTCGTGCAGCTGATGGGCGAGGACGCCGCGTTCGAGTACCTGAAGAAGCTGCACCGCAACGTCACGCAGTACACGCGCAGCGGCACGGCGCAAGCCAAGAGCGTGGCGCAGGGCGAAGTCGGCATCGGCGTCAGCTTCATCTTCGGCTTCGAGAACGAGCGCCAGCAGGGCTTCACGATGGTCAAGAGCGCGGCGCCGTGCGAAGGCACGAGCTACGAGATCGGCGGCATCGCCCTCGTCAAGGGCTCGCGCAACCGCGAGACCGCCAGGCGCTACTACGACTGGCTGATGAGCCCCGCGGGACAGAGCATCGGCGCGAAGGCGAACTCGCTGCAGTACCCGGCCAACAAGACCTTCAAGCTCGACCCGCGCGTGCCCTCGCTCGACGAGGTGCGACTCGTCAAGTACGACTTCGCGCGCTTCGGCCGCTCCAGCGAGAGGAAGCGTTTGATCGAGCGCTGGGAGAAGGAAGTGAACTCGCTGCCGCGCTGATTCATGTGCTCATGGCGCGCGCGGAGCCGCCGTCCGCACCATGCGGTCGAGCAGCTTGTCGAGCGTGTCGGCGAGGTCGTCGCATCGACCGGTGTGAACGGCCGAGGTCTGGACCATCGTGCTGCGTGGCGCGACCAGCCAGTGGAAGCGCTCGCGCAGCGGCAGGCCGCCGATCGCGCCCGCGGCCGCGCCACCCGCGCAGATCGTCGTGATGGCGGCGAGCGCGGCGTGCAAGGCGGGCAGGTCGATCGCGGGATCGAGCGCGCGCAGCTTCGCCTCGTCGACCGCGAAGCGCGCCGCGAGATAGCCGACAGCGTCGGACGAGACGATCACGCCGACGTTGACGAACTCGCCGCGCTCGACGCGCGGCACGACGCGGACGATCGCGTAGTCATACGTGCAGGGATCGGGCACGGGCCGCCTCCTGGGCGAAGGCACGCGGCGCCTCGAGGCGGCGTGCGAAGTAGGACGCGTAGGCCGCGCGCTGCGCGGGCTTGCTCGCGGCGAGCGGGTCGTCGTCGAGCCATGTGTCGGGGATCAGCGCGACGACATTCGCGACGACCGCCGTCGTGAGCCGGCCCGACATCGACGCGTCGGCGGCGTCGAGCTCGGCCGCGAAGGGCAACAGCACGTGGTCCTTGATCGCCGCGAACGGCTCGTGCGCGCGCTCGACGAAATCGCGCGGCGAGTGGTGGAAGTAGAGCGCCGCGCCGTGGTCGATGAGCCAGAGCTTGCCGTGCCAGACGAGCATGTTGGTGTTGCGCGCGGTGCGGTCGATGTTGCTCGTGAAGGCGTCGAACCAGACGATGCGCGACGCGAGCGCGGCATCGGGCGTGAACGCGAGCGGGTCGAAGGTCATCGAGCCGGGCAGGTAGTCGAGCGCGAGGTTGAGGCCGACGCTGCCATCGACGAGGTCGGCGCTGGCGCGGATTAGGTCCTGGATTTCCGGGTCGGGCTCGGTGCGGGCGAGATCGGCGTCGATGCTGGCGAAGACGATCTCGGGCACCGGCAGGCCGCAGGCGCGTGCGAGCTCGCCGGCGACGAGCTCGGCGATCAGCGCGCGCGGGCCCTGGCCGGCGCCGCGGAACTTGAGCACGTAGAGACCGTCGTCGTCGGCCTCGACGATCGCCGGCAGTGATCCGCCCTCGCGCAGCGGCGTGACGTAGCGGGTGGCGCGGATCGTTCTCATGGACTGCGCGCCTGTCTCCGTAACATTTCGACCCCGCCCTGATGCCGGCCGATTCTAGGAGGCGGGACTTGAAAGCAGTCGACCCGCCGCCATGTCCGGCGCAGTCGCCGCCTCTGGGTCGGCCCCCGCCGCGCGCCGCGGCGATCCCTTCGATAGGTGCCGAGAACAACTCCGATGGACAAGCAGACTCTTTCGTTCCAGGCCGAGGTCAAGCAGATCCTGCACCTCGTCACCCACTCGCTCTATTCGAACAAGGAGATCTTTCTCCGCGAGCTCATCTCGAACGCCTCCGATGCCTGCGACAAGCTGCGCTTCGAGGCGCCCCTCAAGCCCGACCTGTACGAAGGTCAATCGAGCCTCGAGGTGCGGGTCTCGTTCGACAAGGACGCGAAGACGATCACCATCGCCGACAACGGCATCGGTCTGTCGGCCGACGAAGCCGTCGCCAACCTCGGCACGATCGCCAAGAGCGGCACGCGTGAATTCATGTCGGCGCTCGAGGGCGACCAGAAGAAGGACGCGCAGCTGATCGGCCAGTTCGGCGTCGGCTTCTACTCGGGCTTCATCGTCGCCGACAGGATCGTCGTCGAGTCGCGCCGCGCTGGCTTGCCGGCCGAAGAGGGCGTGCGATGGACGTCGGAAGGCGCCGGCGACTTCGAGGTCGAGACGATCTCGCGCGCCGAGCGCGGCACGAGCGTCATCCTGCATCTGCGCGCGGGCGAGGAGGAGTTCCTCTCGGGCTGGAAGCTGAAGTCGATCGTCTCGAAGTACTCCGACCACATCTCGCTGCCGATCCTGATGCAGAAGGAAGAGTGGGACGCCGAGAAGAGCGAGCAGGTGATCAAGGACGAGTGGGCGCCGGTCAACAAGGCGTCGGCGCTCTGGGCGCGGCCCAAGTCAGAGATCACGAAGGAGCAGTACGAGGAGTTCTACAAGCAGATCAGCTACGACACCGAAGCGCCGCTCGCCTACACGCACAACCGCGTCGAGGGCCGCAGCGAATACACGCAGCTGCTCTACATCCCCGCGAAGGCGCCGTTCGATCTCTGGAACCGCGACAAGCGCGGCGGCGTGAAGCTCTACGTCAAGCGCGTCTTCATCATGGACGACGCCGAGGCGCTGATGCCGGTGTACCTGCGCTTCGTCAAGGGCGTGATCGATTCGAGCGATCTGCCGCTCAACGTCTCGCGCGAGCTGCTCCAGGAAAGCCGCGACGTGAAGGCGATCCGCGAAGGCTCGACCAAGCGCGTGCTGTCGATGCTCGAAGGCCTGGCCGAGAGCGAAGACCAGGCCGACAAGGACAAGTACGCCGCGTTCTGGAAGGATTTCGGCGTCGTCCTGAAGGAAGGCATCGGCGAGGACCACGCCAACCGCGAGCGCCTCACCAAGCTCTTCCGCTTCTCGTCGACGCACGACGAGAGCGGCACGCAGTCGGTGACGCTGTCCGACTACGTCAAGCGCATGAAGGAAGGCCAGGACGCGGTCTTCTACGTCACCGCCGACACGCTCGCGACCGCGAAGCACAGCCCGCAGCTCGAGATCTTCAGGAAGAAGGGCATCGAGGTGCTGCTGCTCACCGATCGCGTCGACGAGTGGCTGCTCTCGCATCTCTACGAGTTCGACGGCCATCCGCTGCAAAGCGTGGCCAAGGGATCGGTCGATCTCGGCACGCTCGAGGACGAAGCCGAGAAGAAGCAGGCCGAAGAGGTCGCGACCGCGTTCCAGCCGACGCTCGAGCGTCTCAAGGTCT
>JAYTHL010000321.1:0-13254 GCA_043732605.1 Rhizobacter sp.
GGCTCGGCGCGAGCCGCTCAGGATCAGGCGTGGCTGCCGGCCCGCCCGAGCGCCATCAGCTCGTCGTCGTTGAGCTTCGGCCCGTCGAGCGTGACCCGCTCGGCCTGCGTCTCGGCACTGCGAAAGCGCGCGATCACGGGCTTGAGCTCGTCCTTGATGTGCGACTCGTCGTAGCCGTTGAAGAGGTGGCCGACGAGGCCGCGTTTCAGGTCGCTCGTCCTCATCGCCCAGTCGGCGATCGGCAGCGTGAGGTTCATGTTGCAATGCATCATGATCCCCATGTTGTGGTGCGCCGAGTGGTGGCGCCGGATGGTGTTGACCAGCGGCATGTTGCGCACGAACGAGTTCTCCGGCACGTGGCAGCAGAAGTGGAAGGTCTCGTACACCATGTAGTGGCCGATCATGGTGATGAAGACGACGTAGCCGGCATTGGCGTTCACGAAGACCGAGGCGAGCCAGCCGAACAAGCCGCCCATCACCGCGAGCACCATCAGCACGCGCCACGGGAAGAAGACGATGCGGAACTCCTGGACGGTGCTGATCGTCGGATCGCCGTCGGTGAAGTACTGGTGGTGCTGGCGCGTGTGGCGGTCGTAGATCGCGCGCAGGGCGAAGACGTCGACCAGGCGGTGCATCACGAACTTGTGCATCGCCCATTCGACGAAGTTGCCGGCAATCGCCACCGGAACGATCAGCAGCCACTCCCAGGTCGCGCCCTGCATGCGGCTCACGCACCAGGCGATCGCCGAGATGCCGGCCGCATACATCGCGCCGACGTGGAGCAAGCCGTTGTACCAGGGGCTGATCTGCTCGACGTACTGCTTCCTGAAGCGGCGCTGTCTCTCGGTCATCATCGTCATGGAAGGCCCCCTTGCGCCCGGTCTGCGGCTTGATATATTAGAAGTCGATCACAAGGCCTGTCAAGAGTGTCGATGAACCAGCGCGCTTCCGTCATGGACTTCGCCACGGCGCCGAGCCTCACCGACCGGGCCTACGCCGAGATCGAGGAGATGATCGTCACGCTCAAGCTCGCACCGGGAAGCGCGATCTCCGAGAACGATCTCTGCGCCCACCTCGGCATCGGCCGCACGCCGGTCCGCGAAGCCCTGCAGCGGCTGGCGCGCGAGCGGCTCGTGGCGATCTTTCCGCGCCGCGGCATGCTGGTCTCCGAGATCAACGTCACGAGCCAGTTGAAGCTCCTGGAAACGCGGCGCGAGCTCGAGCGGCTGATCGCGAGGAGCGCGGCGCGGCGCGCGACCGACGACGAGCGCGCCCGATTTCGCGCCCTGGCGACGGCGTTCGAGGCCGCGGCGAAGGCCAACGACGACGTCACCTTCATGCGCATCGACCGCGACTTCAACGTCCTCTGCTCGGCAGCGGCGCACAACGAGTTCGCCGCCGGCGCGATGAGCCTGATGCACTCGCTCTCGCGCCGCTTCTGGTACCTGCACTACAAGCAGGCCGCCGACATGCCGCTGACGGCAAAGCTGCACGCCGATATCGCCCGCGCCATCGCCGCCGGCGACGAGGAGCGCGCCGCCAAGGCGAGCGATCGGTTGCTCAACCTGATCGACAAGTTCACCCGCAGCACCGTGAGCCCGTAGAGGCCACGTCCACACCACGAAGGAGACCGCATGAACACGCAACGCAGAAAAGTCCTGCAAGGCATCGGTGCCGCGGGGGCCGCGCTCGCCGCGCAGCCGTACCTGAGCTTCCCGGCGATCGCGCAGAACAAGCCGCTCAAGATCGGCATCATCGCGCCCAAGGCGGGCATCGCCGGCACCATCGGGGAGTGCGGGTTGCGCGGCACGATGTTCGCGGTCGACCGCATCAACGCCGCGGGCGGCATCGCCGGGCGAAAGGTCGAGCTCGTGGTCGAGGAGGAGACCAACCCGAAGGACTCGATCGAGCGCCTGAGGAAGCTCGTGCTGCAGGACAAGGTCGATTGCGTCCAGGGCATCGTCTCGTCGGGCGTGAGCCTGGCGATGGGCGCGGTGGCCGAGGAGATGAAGGCGCTCACCATCTTCTGGGACGGCACGACCCAGGACGGCGTCAACGAGACCATGCCGAACCCGCGCTACGTCTTTCGCAGCACCGACAACGAGTGCGAGGCGGTGATGGCATCGCTGCTCGCGATCAAGCACTGGAAGGGCAAGTTCGCGACCGTCGCGGGCATCAACCCCGACTATTCCTATGGCCGCAACAACTTCGCGGCGTTCCAGGCGCTGTTGAAGAAGTTCGGCGTCGAGCACAAGATCGTCGCCGACCAGTGGCCCAAGGTCGGCACGCTCGACCTCACCTCGCACGTCGCGGCGCTGAAGGCAGCCAAGCCCGACCTGGTGTTCTCGTCGCTGCTCTTCGCCGACCTGCCGGTGTTCATGAAGACCGCGCACGGCGCCGGCCTGATGGACGGCAAGACCAAGTTCGTCTTCCCGGCCGCGGGCTTCCAGCACACGCTGCTGAAGAAGGAGTTCACGCCGGAAGGAATGATCTTCGGCCACAACACGCTCTACTTCAATCTCGACAATCCGACGCCGCTGCAGAAGCAATTCGTGCAGGAGTACGAGGCCAAGTACAAGGACTATCCGCACTGGGAAGCCGACCGCGCCTACTTCGCGATGCAGATCTACCGCGCCGGCGTCGAGGCGGCCTACAAGGCGAAGAACGCCTGGCCCGGCCAGGAAGACATCATCAGCGCGATGGAAGGGCTCAAGGTCGATTCGCTCGGCGGCCCGGGCGCGATGAGGAAGGACCACATCGCCGACCAGACCTTCTACCAGGGCATGACGACGCACGCCAACCGCTTCGACTTCGCGACCATCACCGACGTGACGAAGATGTACTCCGACCAGCTGCAAAAGCCCCAGGGCACGGACTTCTGGAAGTGGATCGAGACGACGCAGATCAAGCTCTAGGCATGGAGACCGATGGCGCCTCCCTGCGGTCGCTGCCCCTCGAGGGGGCGCCGCTGCCCTTCGGGCGGCCGTGCGGGCAGCGGTCGCGTTGGTAGCGTTCTTCGACGTCCTGATCGCAGGCGTGTTCCACGCCTCCGTTCTGTTCCTGGTCGCGGCCGGGCTGCAGCTCGTGTTCGGGGTGCAGCGCATCGTCAACCTCGCGTGCGGCTCGTTCTACGCGCTCGGCGCGTACTTCGGCATCACGGCCGTCAACTGGACCGCGGCGCATGGCGCGCCGGGCTGGTCGTTCCTGCCGGTGCTGATCGCCTCGGGCATCGTCCTCGGTGCGATCGGGCCGTTCATCGAGCGGCTGCTGCGCACGGTCTACCGGCGCGACGAGGCGTTCCAGCTTCTGCTCACCTTCGCGCTCGTCCTCATGTTCCAGGACGAGCTGCGCTTCTTCTGGGGCGCGAACCCGCAGCAGCTCGGCAACCTGTCGATGAGCTACGGCAAGGTCACGCTCGGAGAGGTCTCGTTCCCCACCTACAACGTGCTGGTGATGGCGGCGAGCCTCGCGATCGCGGTCTCGCTCGGCCTGTTCCTGAAGCGCACGCGCTACGGCCGCATCCTGCGCGCGACGGCCGAGAACCGCGAGATGGCCGAAGCCCTCGGCGCCGACGTGAAGAAGATCTACGCCGGCGTCTTCACGCTCGGCACCATCCTCGGCACGGTCGGCGGCGCGCTCGTCGTGCCGACGGCCGCGGCCTCGCTCGACATGCCGGTCGAGCTCGTCGTCGAGGCCTTCGCGGTGGTGGTGATCGGCGGCCTCGGCAGCATGCGCGGCGCGCTCGCCGGCGCGCTCGTCGTCGGCCTCACGCGCGCGCTCGCGATCACCTTCTACGCCGAGCTCGAGGTGCTGGCGATCTACGTGATCGTGATCGCGGTGCTCGTCGCCCGGCCGGCTGGGCTCTTCGGAAAGCCGGTCGAGTGAGCGCGCCGCGAAGCCGCGTCGCGCTGGTCTCGTTCGTCGTCGCGACGATCGCCGTGCTCGCCGTGTTTCCGAAGTTCGCCGAGCCTTACTACGTGACGCTCGTGCTGCCCGCGTTCGCCTACGCGATCGCCCTGCTCGGCTTCAACCTGCTCTTCGGCACGACCGGCCTGCTGTCGTTCGGCCACGCGCTCTTCGTCGCGATCGGCGCCTATGCGGCGGCGGTGCTGACGAGCAGGCTCGGCGTGCGCAGCTTCGAGGCGATCGTGGCCGTCGCCGGCATCGTGTCGGTGATCGCCGCGATCCCGGTCGCGATGCTCGCGGTGCGCTACGTGCGCATCTTCTTCGGCATCCTGACGCTCGCCTTCGGGATGCTGTTCCATTCGTTCCTGTTCAAGTTCTACAACCTCACCGGCGGCGACACCGGCATCCGCGTGCTCCGGCCGACTCTCCTCGGCCAGGACTGGAAGGAGCTCGACAAGACCGCCTTCCTGATCGGCCCGTTCTACTACGCCTGCCTCGTGCTCGCGGTCGTGCTCGGCCTGGCGATGTGGCGCATCGTCCATTCGCCCTTCGGCCTGCACCTCGCCGCGATCCGCGAGAACGCCCGGAAGGCCGAATACCTCGGCGTGCGCGTGCGCACGTTTCGCCTGATCGCCTTTCTCATCTCGGCGTTCTACGGGGCCATCGGCGGCGCGATCCTCGCCGTCAACACCGGCCAGGCCGACCCCGAGCTCGCCTACTGGACCCACTCCGGCGAGCTCGTCTTCATGACCGTGCTCGGCGGCTTCGCCAACTTCTTCGGCCCGCTCGTCGGCGCGTTCGCGTTCATCTTCCTGAAGTCGGAGCTGATGGGCGCGACCCAGTACTGGCGCTTCTTCCTCGGCGCGACGCTCGCGCTGATCGTCATTGCCTTCCCGCGCGGCCTGATGGGCCTGGCGAGCGACGCGTGGAAGAAGGCGACGCGGCGATGAGCCTTCCGCACGGCCGCCTGAAGGAAGGCTCCTCCCGCTTGGCGGGACGGCGCGCAGCGCCAAGGATGCACCGATGAGCGCGCTGATCGAGACCGTCGGCGTGACGAAGGCCTACGGCGACTTCGTCGCCCTCGACGGCGTGACGCTCTCGGTCGCCGACGGCGAGACGGTCGCCATCGTCGGCCCGAACGGCGCCGGCAAGACGACGCTCGTCAACGTCCTCACCGGTCTTCTCAAGCCGAACGAGGGCATCGTCCGCTTCAAGGGCGAGGACATCGCCGGCATCGGCCCGGTCAAGCTCGCCCAGCGCGGCATGGCGCGCGCGTTCCAGCTCGTCCACATCTTCCCGGCGCTGACCGTGGCCGAGACGATCGCCGTCGCCGTCGTCTCGCAGACGGGCCACAGCCTCAGTCTCTTCGGCTCGCTGCGCCGCGACGCTGCGCTCTGGGCCAAAGTGCGCGACGTCGCCGCAATCTTCGGCCTCGACACCAAGCTCGACGCCGAAGCGCGCCTGCTTTCGCAAGGCGAGAAAAAGTTGCTCGACATCGCCAGCGCGTTCGCGCTCGTGCCCGAGGTCATCCTGCTCGACGAGCCGACCAGCGGCGTCTCGAGCGGCGACAAGCACGGGATCATGAAGACGCTCGTCGACGCGGCCAGGCGCGCCGGCGTCAAGGCGATCATCCTGGTCGAGCACGACATGGACCTGGTCGCCGAATACTCGACCCGCATCGTCGCGCTGCAGGGCGGCAAGGTGCTCGCGGATCGTGTGCCCGGCGAGTTCTTCAGCGACCCGGAGCTGATCGCGTCGGTGATCGGCAAGCGTGTCGACAAGTTCGCGGCTCGTGAGGGCGCGCGATGATGTGGCGGGCTGAGCGGCAAAGGCCGAACCGGTGTGCCGCCTGCCGCGACGCTCGGTACTCACGCGCAGGATCGCAGCACACGAGCAAGGCGCGACGATGCTGACCCTCGACAAGCTCGTCGTCGACATCGACACCAGCCGCATCTTGCGTGGGGTCTCGCTCGAGGTCGCGGCCGGCCAACTGGTCTGCCTCGTCGGCCGCAACGGGGCCGGCAAGACGACGACCTTTCGCGCGATCATGGGGATGATCCGGAGCGTCTCCGGCGCGATCAATTTCGACGGCGCGCCGATCACCGGCCTCGCGACGCATCGGATCGCCCAGCTCGGCGTCGGCTACTCGCCCGAGGAGAGCCAGGTGTTCGGGGATCTCACGGTCGCCGAGAACATCGAGCTGCCGACCTGGACCCGGCCCACGGGCCGCGATGCGAAGACGCGCATCGACCTGGCCTACGAGATCTTTCCCAAGCTGCGCCAGTACGCGGCACGCGGCGGCAACCAGCTCTCGGGCGGCGAGAGGAAGATGGTCTCGGTCGCCCGAGCGCTCGCGCTCGACCCGCGCCTGCTGCTTCTCGACGAGCCGTTCGAGGGCCTCTCACCGGCGATCATCCCGAGCATCGCCGACGGCATCGACTCGATCCGGCGCATGGGCCACGGCGTGCTGATGGCCGAATCGAACGTGCACCACATCCCCGAAGATGCCGACGGCTTGTACGTGCTCGAGCGCGGCGAGATCATCTGGCACGGCAAACCCGGCGACACGTATCCGCCGGACGTGATGCGCGTCATCGGTGGCGCGGCCTGAGGGCGCGCCTTCTGCAGGAGACATTCGAATGCCCAAGATCCTCACCAAGGCCCAGATCGACACCTTCTGGCGCGATGGCTGCGTCTTCCCGATCCGCGTCATGTCGAGCGACGAAGCCCTCGCGATCCGCAGGAAGCTCGAGACCTTCGAGGCTTCGACCGGCGGTCCGCTCAAGGGCGATCTGCGCCACAAGTCGCACCTGCTCTTTCCCTGGCTCGACGAGGTCGTGCACCACCCGAAGATCGTCGACGCGATCGAAGACCTCTACGGCCCCGACCTGCTCTGCTGGTCGACCAACTTCTTCATCAAGGAGGCGAGCAATCCGGCCTTCGTATCGTGGCATCAGGATTCGACCTACTGGGGCCTGAACAAGCCCGACGTCGTCACCGCCTGGGTCGCGCTCACGCCGAGCAACGCGGGCAACGGCGCGATGGGCTTCATCCCGAAGACGCACACCGCCGACCAGATGCCGCACCGCGACACCTTCGCGAAGAACAACCTGCTGACGCGCGGCCAGGAGGTCGCGGTCGACGTCGACCCGGGCCGCGCCGTGACGATCGAGCTCGAGCCGGGCGAGATCTCGCTCCATCACGTGCGCCTCGTGCACGGCTCGCCGGCGAATCCGTCGAACGACCGGCGCATCGGCTTCGCGGTGCGCTACATCCCGACGAGCGTGGCGCAGGTCGCCGGCCGCGACAGCGCCTCGCTCGTGCGCGGCAGCGACCGCTTCCACCACTTCGACCTCGAGCCGCGGCCGAGCGCCGAGATGGATCCGGCGTTCGTGGAGCTGCACAAGGAGATCACCGAGCGCAACGCGCGAATCCTCTATCGCGGCACTGCCGTGAAAAGCTACAACGACGCCGCGGCCCTGCCGGAGCGGGCCGCGCCATGAGCGCACCGAGGACCGCAGCGGTCGCGGCGAACGCCGACAAGGCGCGGCGCTTTCGCGCGATGCATCTCGGCCCACGCATCCTGGTCATCGCCAACGCGTGGGACGCGGGCAGCGCGCGCGTGTTCGAGGCCGAGGGCATCCGCGCGATCGGCACCGGCAGCGCCGGCGTCGCCTTCAGCCACGGCCACCCCGACGACGAGCGCATCCCGCGCGACGTGATGCTGCGCGCGATCGCCGAGATGGTCCGCGCCGTCGACGTGCCGGTCACGGCCGACATCCTCGCCGGCATGGGCGACTCGATCGAGGCCGTCGTCGCCACGGTGCAGGACGTGATCGCCCTCGGCGCCGCCGGCGTCAACATCGAGGACAGCTCCGATATCGGCGGCCCGCACCTGCTCGACGTCGGCTACCAGACCGAGAAGATCTGCGCCGTGTGCGCGGCGGTCGAGGCCAGCGGCGTGCCGATCGTCGTCAACGCACGCACCGATCCGTACTGGCTCAAGCTGGGCGACGACGCCGAGCGCTTGCGCACGAGCATCGCGCGCGCACGCCGCTACCGCGAGGCGGGTGCGCACTGCCTGTTCGTGCCGGGGGCAGTCGACCGCGCGACACTGAAGACGCTGGTCGCGGAAATCGACGGGCCGCTCAACGTCCTTGCCATGCCCGGCTGTCCGCCGCTGGCCGAGCTCGAGGTGCTCGGCGTGCGCCGCGTCAGCGAGGGCTCGGGGCCGATGCGGGCAAGCCTGATGCTCGTGCGGCGGATCGCGCGCGAGCTGATCGACACCGGCACCTACACGCGCTTTCACGACGACGCGATTCCGTACCCCGAGGCGAACGCGCTGTTCGGCCCGCGCGACGAGGAGACGAAGCCGTGAAGTTTCGCGCCGCCGTGCTGAACCGCGTCGGTGCGCCGATGACGATCGACACGCTCGAGATGGCACCGCTCCATCCCGGCGACGTGCTCGTTCGCATCCGTGCCAGCGGCCTGTGCCACACCGACCTCGAGGTGATCCAGGGCACGCTTGCCTATCCGCTGCCGATCGTGCTCGGCCACGAAGGCGCGGGCGTGGTGGAGGCGGTCGGCAGTGCGGTGACGCAGGTGAAGGAAGGCGACCACGTCATCTGCTCGTGGAATCCGCACTGCGGTCATTGCTTCTACTGCGACCGCGGCGTGACGATCCTGTGCGAGCCCTACAAGCGGCACGAGCCGAAAGGCCTGCTGCTCGACGGCACGTCGCGCATGAGCCGCGACGGCGTGCCGGTGCATCACTACTTCGTCACGTCGACGCATGCCGAGTACACGGTCGTTCCCGAATCCGGAGCGATCGCGATCTCGAAGGCGATGCCGTTCGACCGCGCCTGCATCATCGGCTGCGGCGTGATGACCGGCATCGGCGCGGCGGTGCGCAAGGCGAAGGTCGCGCCAGGCTCGAGCGTGCTGGTGATCGGTTGCGGCGCCGTCGGCCTCAACGTGCTGCAGGGCGCGCGGCTCGCCGGCGCGGGCCGGATCATCGCCGGCGACGTCGGCCCGGCGCGACTGGCGCGCGCACGCCAGTTCGGCGCGACCGATGCCGTCGACGTGACGAGCGCGACCGTGCTCGACGAGATCCGCGCGCTCACCGACGGCCGCGGTGCCGACTACGTGTTCGAAGCGGCCGGCCACGCGTCGGCGTTCCGGCTCGCGGTCGAGGCGGTGCGGCCGGCCGGCGAGGTCGTGTGGCTCGGCAAGATCAACGTCGACAAGGAGGTCGCCTTCCGCTGGGGCTCGCTGATGGGCGAGAAGCGCATCGTCCGCTCGAGCTACGGCGACGCGATGCCGAAGCGCGACTTCCCGTGGATCGTCGAGCAGTATCTGGAAGGCAAGGTCATGCTCGACGAGCTGATCACGCGCCGGATCGCACTCGACGAGATCGACGACGGCTTCGTCGACCTCGCCAACGGCATCGGCACGCGCACGGTCATCGAGATGCCGTGAACCACCCTCCGCTCGCGCCGGGCCACCTCGACGCGCCGCATCGCGCGTTCGCGCTCGGCGATCTCGTGCTCGAGTCCGGCGAGACGATCGTCAACTTCCGGCAATCGTTCGTCGTGCACGGCGCGCTGAATGCGGATCGATCGAACGCGATCCTGGTCTGCCCGGCGCTGACCGCGACGCATCACCGGCTCGACTTTCTGATCGGCGAAGGCAACGCGCTCGACCCGGCGCGCTGGTGCATCGTCGCGGCCGATCCGATCGGCAATGGTCTCTCGACCTCGCCCTCGAACAGCGCGACCCAGCCCGGCATGCGCTTCCCGCGCTTCGCGTTGCGCGACATGGTGGCGGCGCAGCGCCGGTTGCTGACCGAACACCTCGGCGTCGACCGGCTGCACGCCGTGGTCGGCGCCTCGATGGGCGGCATGCAGGCGCTGCAGTGGGCCGTGAGCCATCCGCGCTTCATGCGCTCGATCGTCGCCATGACGCCGATGGCGCGCACCGCGCCATGGGCTGCGCTCGTCACCGAGACGGCGCGCTCGTGCCTGCTCGCCGACCCGACATGGAACGGCGACGGCTTCGTCGCCCGACCCGAGCGCGGCTGGCGCGCCTACACCGGCCTGATGAACGCGCTCCTGATGCGAACACCCGATGCGCCCGCCGCCCTGCACGACGGCGCCGACGCGCGCCGGTGGTTCGACGACCTCGTCGGCCAGCAGCAGGCGATCGGCTTCGATGCCCACGACTACCTCTATCAATCGTGGGCCTACGACGCGCACGACGTCGGCGCGACACCGCCGTTCGCCGGCGACACCAAGGCGGCGCTCGCCTCGATCGTCGCGCGCACGCTCGTCCTCGCGCCGCCGCTCGACCTGTTCAATCCGGCGACGGCCGCGCGCGCCGCGGCAGCGTCGATTCCGGGCGCGCGCTTCGTCGAGATCCCGTCGCTGCTCGGTCACCTCGCGGCGACGAGCACGAGCGCGGACGACGCCGGCTTCCTGAACCGCGTCATCGCCGAGCTCATCGACTGAGCCGCGCGGCTCAGCGCCCGCGCGCCGCGAGCAGCGACTCCGCAACCTCGATGAAGCCGCGGCCACGATCGAGCGCCGTCACGTACGCCGGCCAGTGGCGCAGCCGATCGGCGAAGTCGGCGATGTTGGCGACGCCGACCGACAGCGCAAAGCTCTTGAACATCAGCTCGTCGTTGGTCGAGTCGCCGACGTAGAGCCAGCGGTCGCGCTCGGCGTCGAGGTCACGACCGAAGAGACGGCGCACGATCCAGGTCGCGCCGGTGAGCTTGTTGTGCGCGCCGAAGCAGCCGTTGACGTGGATCGAGCTCACCGTCGCGGTCATGCCTTCGTCGTGCATGACCGCGCGCACGCGTTCGATCGCGGCCGCGCCGAGGTGGCGGAACTCGGCGTGGTCGATCGCGATATCGGTGCTGCGGCCGATGCTGTCGTCGGAGAGCGTCGCTCCCGGTACCTCGCGCACGATGCGCTCCGCCGCGGCGCGCAAGCGCACGGCGTTGGCGGCGCGCGTGGCCGCGTCGTCGGCGAACTCCGTGCGCACGCCGCCCGCGGCCGTGGCGTCGGCGATCAGCGCAACGGCGCCGTTCTCGGCGACGATCGCGGCCAATGGCGTCGTCAGCGCGATCGGCCGGCTCCAGCCCGCCGGCCTGCCAGTGACCGCGACGACAGGAAGGCCCGCTTCGCGCAACGCTGCGAGCGCCGCGACGACGCCCATCGGGATCGCACCTTCGGTCGTGAGCGTGTCGTCGATGTCGGTGAGGACGCCGCGCAGCTGCGCGAGACGCTGCGGGTCGCAGCGCGACCATGGCAGCACGTGCGAGGGGATCACCCAGTCGATGATAGAGGCGTCGCCCGCCGCGAGCAACGCGGCGTTCAGCGCACCGTGATCACGTCGCGGTGCATCGGCGCGAGGCGCGCCAGCAGGCGGTTCTGGTCGGCGAACGGGATGGCGCGCGCGTCCATCGCATCCTGCAGGACCTCGACCATGCGGTTGAAGTCGGCCTTGGCGATCTTCATCGTGGCATGCGCATGCTTCATGTCGTCGCCTTCGTAGGCGCAGCCTCCGCCCGAGA
Organism: Rhizobacter sp.; assembly: GCA_043732605.1. Taxonomy (GTDB): domain Bacteria; phylum Pseudomonadota; class Gammaproteobacteria; order Burkholderiales; family Burkholderiaceae_C; genus Schlegelella_A. The sequence goes on from JAYTHL010000321.1 coordinate 11,483, forward strand.
CCGCGCAGAGCTGGTCGGCGAGCTGCTTCTTCAGCTCGCGCAGGTTGGTGTCCTTGAAGAACGCGCCGATCGTCGCGTCGGCCGCCAGGCGCGGCACGAGGTCCTGGACGAGCGCGTCGATGCCGGGCTTGCCGCCGAGCGCGTCGAACAGCGGATCGGTGGCGGGCGCGGCCTGCGCGCCGCAGGCGATCGCGAATGTGATCGCGGCGACGAGACGTGGGAGCTTGCGAGCTTGCATGGCGAGGTGTGGCGACTGAAGTTCAGTAGGCGAATTGCACGGACGCATACGTGCCCGTCTGGCGCCGCGACTGCACGGCAGGGACGATGCGGCCGAGGTCGACGTAGGCGAGCGTGAGCGAGACGTGCTTGTTCGGCGCCCAGGCGACGAAGACATCTTTCCAGTCGTCCTCGCGCAGGCCAGCGCCGAGTGCTGAAGGGTTGAGCTTGTCGGGCTTGGCGCGGTACTCGACGCCGACGGCGACAGTGCGACGCAACAGCCACGCGATCGAGACCTCGGGCTCGATCGACACGCGGTCGCTCGCCGTGCCGCCGTAGCCGAGCAGGCCGTTCTGGTTCGCCTTGGTCGCGCGCAGCGTCAGGTTGACGAGCACGCCGCGCGACAGGAACAGCTTGGTGGCGCTCGCGTAGACGTCGATGCCGTGGTCGTGCGCGCCGAGCGACGCGAGCGTCGGCGCGAGGCCGCCGCTCTGCGACCGCTTGGCCTCGATGCCGAGGGCGAGCGCCGGCAGGAGCGTGTCGCTGTCGAGCACCGCGTCGCCGGCGACGATCGCCTTGGCGCCGACGATGTCCTGGCGCAGATGAAGGCCGGGCAGGCCGAGCGCGGCGCCGGTGTCGCCGGTCGCGAAGTCCTGGTGCGCGAACGAGAGCTCGAAGCGCTCGCCGAAGCTCGCCGCGACGCCGGCGATGCCGAGGCCGTAGCTGCGCGTCGTCGCGCGGGTCAGGAACGCCGTCGCCGATGCCTGCTTCTCGCTGCCGTAGCCGGTCGTCACGGCCCACGGCGTGAGGCCGCCGCCGGCGGCGCCGTCGATGCTCGTGACGCCGCCGGTCAGCAGCAGCTTGCCGTCGGCCGCGAACGCGTTCGACGTCAGGAAAACCGCGGCGAACACCGCGATCGCGACACGAATGGATCTCATCGACTCAAGGTCCTCACATCAGCTCCGCGAATTCGGTGCGCAGTCTTGTCTGCGGCTTCGACCATTGATCGAACCAGGCGCCGAACGCGTCCTCGAACATCGGCTTGGCCATGAAGAAGCCCTGCGCCTCCTCGCACTTGAGGGCGCGCAGGATCGCCCAGGTCTGCGCCGTCTCGACGCCTTCGGCGACGACGCTGTAGCCGAGGTTGTGGGCGAGATCGATCGTCGAGCGGACGATCTTCAGGTCGGCCCGATCGGTCTCCATGCCCATCACGAAGCTGCGGTCGATCTTGAGCTGGTGCAGCGGCAGGCGCTTCAGGTAGGCGAGCGACGAGTAGCCGGTGCCGAAGTCGTCGAGCGCCACGCGGATGCCCATCTGGCGCAGCGTCTCCAGGTTGCGCAACGCCTTGGGCGACGCGTCGATGAACAGCGACTCGGTGATCTCGATCTCCAGGCGCTGCGGCGGCAGGCCGAACATCTGCTCGCCGGCATCCAGGATCGGCCGGTAGCCGGTGCAGCGGCAGAGATTGCCCGACAAGTCGTCGGCGATCTGCTGCCGGGTCGGCGGGCTGGCGGCGCCCGAGGGAGTGGCTGCGGCGTGGCGCTCGGCGCAGGCCG
>JAYTHL010000322.1:0-4214 GCA_043732605.1 Rhizobacter sp.
TGCCTGTCGATGCAGCGGTCGGCCCGTGCGGTTTGCCACGCGCGTCGCGACCGGATGCGCGGCAGAAGGTGGCGCGCGCGACCGACGGTCGATGCGCCCCCGCGCGGCGTCTCAGAGGCCGAGTCGTCGCGTCGCCTCCGCGGCGATGGCGAGACTCGCCGTCAGCCCGGGCGATTCGATGCCGAAGAGATTCATCAGGGCCGGCACGCCGTGCGCCTCGGGTCCTTGCAGCACGAAGTCGCTCGCCGGTCGGCCAGGGCCCTGCAGCTTGGGGCGCACGCCGCTGTATGCCGGCGCCAGCGCGCCGTCCTTCAGGTCCGGCCAGTAGCGGCGGATGGCGGCGTAGAAGAGGGCGCCGCGCGCCGGGTCGACGGCGTACTCGATCGCCTCGGGCGACTGCGCGTCGAGCCACTCGACGTCTGGACCGAAGCGCGCCTGGCCGGCGAGATCGAGTGTGAGGTGCACGCCGAGGCCGCCCGGCTCGGGCACGGGATAGACGAGCCGCGTGAACGGCGAGCGGCCGGCGAGCGCGTAGTAGTTGCCCTTGGCGAACCACGTCGGCGGCACGTGGCGTGCAGCGAGACCCTCGATGCGGCGCGCGAGCGCAGGCGCATGCAGCCCGGCCGAGTTGACCAGCAGGCCGGTCTCGATCTCGAACGGCGACTCGCCCCCGATCCGCAGCACGAACCCGTCGCGAGCGACGGTCGCGCCCTCGAGCGGCGAGCGAAGCACGAGCGCGCCGCCCGCGCGTTCGAGATCGCCCTGGTAGGCGAGCATCAGCGCGTGGCTGTCGATGATTCCGGTCGCGGTCGACAGGAGCGCGGCCTCGCCATGGAGGTCCGGCTCCAGCTCGCGCGCCTGCGCACCGCTCAGCCAGCGCAAACCCTCGACGCTGTTGCCGAGCGCGCGTTGCTCGATCGAGCGCAGCGTCTCGACCTGCGCGGCCGTCGCCGCGACGATGAGCTTGCCGCAGCGTCGATGGCCGACGCCGTGCGCCTCGCAGTACGGATAGAGCAGGCGCCGCCCGGCGACGCACAGTCCCGCCTTCAGCGAGCCATTCGCGTCGTAGATGCCGGCGTGGATGACCTCGCTGTTGCGCGAGCTGATGCCGTTGCCGATGCCCGACGTGGCCTCGAGCACGATGGTCTCCCGGCCGCGCAACGCCAGCTCGCGCGCGACCGCGAGGCCGACCGCGCCGGCGCCCACCACGACGGCATCGACGCGGTCCAAGCGACGCGGTGCGGGCTAGTCGACGAACTGCGGCGCGTGCGCGATCGTCGCGCTCTGCGCCGCGTCGTGGTTGATCCACAGCCGCGCGTGCTCGGACTCGACGATGCCGGCGATCTTGCCCATCGAGCGCAGCGACTGCGCCTGGTCGAAGTTGAATCCGGGCACTCGGCGCTGGTCGAAGTTCTCCTGGAAGTGCGCGACGTCGCCGCTCAGCACGACCGCGCCGGTCTTCGGCAGCCGCACGAGCAGCGACTGGTGGCCCGGCGTGTGGCCGGGCGTGGACAGGATGCGCACCGAGCCGTCGCCGAAGAGGTCGGCGTCGCCTTCGAGCTGGACGATGCGGCCGTTGCGCAGCTGGTCGTAGGTCGCGGGCGCGAAGCCGAACTTCGCGGCGTCGGGGCCGAAGGCGGCGTCGTACTCGGCCTTCTGGATGTAGAGCGTCGCCGCCGTGAAGAGATTGCCGTTGCCGACGTGGTCGCCGTGCGAGTGCGAGAACGCGAGGACGTTGATCTGGCTTGGCGCCACGCCGATCTCGGCGAGCTGCGACGCGAGCGTCTTCTTGCGGAGCGCGGTCGAGCGCGCGCCGACGATACCGTCGGGCTTGTCGGCGAGGGCGTCGGGGTAGCCGGTGTCCCACAGCATCCAGTCCTTGCCGTGCCGGATCAGGTAGCAGTTGTCGCTGAACACCGCCGCTTCGCCGACGTGCGAGCCCGGCGACCACGGCGAGAGATCGGGGATCCGCGCTTCACCGCAGTAGAGGACGTAGAGGCGCTGCACGCCGCCCTGCGGCGGTGCCGAGTTCAATTCGCTGCAGCCGGCGACGACTCCGGCCAGCGCCGCGAGCAGCAGTGCGGTACCGCTCCGGCGCCAGCTTCGAATGCGGTCCATGACGTCGACCGCCCTAGTCGCGATAACCCGGCAGCTGGCGGTCGACGAGGCGCATCATGGCTTCGAAGTACAGCCGCTCGCGCTCGGCGCGGGAATGGCGGTCGTCGGCGCTCGGCGTCTGCACGCGCTCGACGATCTCGTCCGACAGCACCTCGATCGGCCGGCCGGTCGAGAGCGCGAGGATCTGGTTGCGGCAGACGCGCTCGAGCCGATAGAGCCGCCGGTACGCCTGTGCGACCGTGTCGCCGGTGACGAGGACGCCGTGGTTCTTCATGAAGCAGATCGGCTTCGTGCCCATCGCCGCGGCGAGGCGCTCGCCCTCTTCGAGCGTGGCGGCCAGGCCGGTGTAGTCGTCGTCGTAGGCGATCTGCCCGTGGAAGAACGCGGCGGTCTGGCTCGCGGGGAGCAGCCGGTTGTCCTTCAGCATGTTGAGGGCGATCGTCCAGGTCTGGTGCGTGTGCATCACCACCTTCGCGCCGGTGATGCGGTGGATCGGCGCGTGGATGCACTGCGCCGAGAGCTCGAGCGAGCCGTGGCCCTCGAGCACATGGCCGGCCTCGTCGAAGACGATCATGTCGCTCGCCCGCGCCTCCGACCAGTGCCAGCCGTACGGCAGGATCAGGTACCGGTCGTCGCGTCCGGGCACGGTCATGGTGAAGTGGTTGTCGATGCCTTCCTCGAGCTCGTGCAGCACCGCCATGCGGTGCGCCGCAGCGAGGTGGACGCGGGCAACGGCCACGGCATCGGCTTCGGCGATGCGTGGCGAGATCAGCGGACGGACGGACATGGATGGGCTCCGGGAAGGCGACGGAGGCAAAGCTTACGCCTCGCCCAGCGCGCCGGCGATCTTCGAGATGACCGTCGATGCATGTGCCGGATCGAGCCAGCGCAGCACGATCACCGCGTCGCGCTCGGGATCGACGCCGACGTAGTGGCCGCCGGCCCCGACCATGAATGCGGCGCGTGTCGACAGGCCGGGGAAGGCGCGACCGTTCCGGTTCAGCCAGAGGAGCCGGCCGTAGAACGGCGCGAGCGCGCACGGCGCCGTCATGCGTTCGATCCAGTCGCGCGGCACGATCTGGCGACCGCCGCCCGCGCCGCCGTCGAGCAGCATCTGGCCGATGCGCGCCTGGTCGCGCGCGCTGATCGACACGCCCGCGCCCCAGTGCGTGCCGCCGGGCACCGACTGCACGCGGCCGACGCCGGGCAGCTCGATCCAGGCGTCGTCATAGCCTTCCCAGGCGAAGCCGTCGCCGCCGCCCAGCGGTCGCAGCACGTGCCCGAGGAAGACCTCGTGAAGCGGGCGCTGGAACAGATGCAGCAAGGCCAGCGCGAGCTGGTTGATGCGCACGTCGTTGTATTCCCAGTACGTGCCTGGCGCCTGCAGCGGGCGCGCGCCGCCCTTGGGGCCGCCCGCAGGTCGTGGGTCCTGTGCGACCTTGCGCCAGCGGTCGACGGTGTCGGGCAGGCCGAAGCAGCTGCCTTCCCACTCGCTGGTCTGGGTCAGGAGATGCGCCCACGTGACGGCGCGGTTGTGCGTGCTGTCGAAGCCGATGCCGGGCAGTCGCGCGACGACCGGCGCGTTTTCGTCGGGCAGGAGCCCCTGGCCCTGGGCGACGCCGGCGAGCAGCGCGAGATAGGTCTTGGCGACGCTGAAGGTCAGGTCGGGGCGCTCGGGCTCGCCCCATGCGGCGACTTCTTCTCCCCGCTGCCGCACGATCCCCGACTGCGGTCCGCGCGCATGCACCGGTCCGCGCAGGCGATTGAACGGCGGCGGGTCGTCGTGATGGACGCCCCATGGCACCTGGCCGGGCGCGGGTGCGGCCTCGGGATCGCGCGACCACGGCACCTCGTGCGCCTGCGCGAAGCGCGCCGCTTGCGCGAGCGGCGACGACATCGTCGGCATCGGGCGGGAAGCGTCGGCCCCGGCCGTCACTCCACCTTCGCGCCCGACGAGTTCACCACCTTCTCCCACTTCGCGGTCTCGGCCGCGATGGTCTTGCCGAAGTCGGCCGGCGTGCCCGGGATCGGCTTGCCGCCGAGCTCGGCGAGACGCTCCTTCATCTTCGGATCGGCGAGCGCGCGGTTCACCTCGG
>JAYTHL010000323.1:0-4209 GCA_043732605.1 Rhizobacter sp.
GGCGCGGCCCAGAGCACGCCGCAGCCACGCGGCGCGAACGCCCACTTGTGCAGGTTGGCCGCGTACCAGTCGACGCCGAGCGATGCGATGTCGACGGCGATCGCGCCAGGCGCGTGCGCGCCGTCGACGAGCACCGGCACGCCGCGCGCGCGGCACGCGCCGGCGAGCTCGGCGAGCGGCAGGACGAGCGCGGTCTCGGAGGTGACGTGGTCGATCATCGCGAGCCGCGTGCGCGGCGTGATCGCGCGCTCGAGCGCGTCGACGTACGACGCCGCGTCGCGCGCCGGAAACGGCCACGCCACGGTCGCGATCGTCGCGCCGGCCTGGTGCGCGAGAAAGGCCGCGGCGCAGACGACACCGCCGTAGGCCTGGTCGGAGACGAGGATCTCGTCGCCCGGCTGGAGTGCGATCGAGCGCAGCACGGCGTTGATGCCGCTGCTCGCGTTGTCGACGAAGGCGATGCTGTCGCGCTCGGCGCCGAGGAAGGCGGCGACGCGATCGGCGGCGGCGCGCAGGCGCGGCACGGGCGCATCGGCGCGCGCGGCGTCGGGCACGGTCATCGTTCCGCGATGCATCAGCTCGCGGATCAGGAAGCGCGACGGATGCCGCTCGATCTCGTCGAGGATCGACTGGCGCGCGCGCATCACCGCGAGCGGCGTGACGCCGAGCGTGCCGTGGTTGAGGTAGACGGCGCCGGGCTCGAGCGGGAAGTGCGCGAGCATCGGATGGCCGAACCGACGCGCCTCTGCCGGCGACGATCCCGTCATGTCGCGGCCGCGCTCGCGCCGCGCGTGATCCGCAGGCCCGCGTCGAGCAGCAGCACCTCGCCCGTCGTCTTGGCGGCGCGCGCCCCGAGCCACCAGGCGGCATCGGCGACGTCTTCCGGCGTGAGCACGGCGTCGAGCGCCGAGCGCGCGCGATAGCCCTGCACGGCCGCCGCGTAGCTCTCGGCACCGAGGCCGGCCTGCAGCCACGGCGTCTCGACCAGCCCAGGCGCGATCGCGTTGACGCGCACCGCCGGGCCGAGCGCGCGCGCCAGGCCGACGGTCATCGCGTTGAGCGCACCCTTGCTCGCCATGTAGGCGATCGACGAGCCCATGCCCATGATGGAGGCGATCGACGAGACGTTGACGATGCCCGCGCCTGGCCGCGTCTTCAGCATCGGATGGAGCGCACGGATCATCTGGAACGCGCCGATCACGTTGACGCCGTAGATCCGGTGGAAGTCCTCGGCCTCGAGGCCGTCGAGGTTCTGGGCGGCGACGAACTTGGTCGTGCCGGCGTTGTTGACGAGCACGTCGGCATGGCCGAAGCGCTGTTCGACCTCGGCGGCCAGGCGACGGCAGTCGGCGTCGGACGAGACGTCGGCGCGGACGACGAGCGCATCGACGCCGAGCGCACGGCACTCGGCCGCGACCGCCTCGGCCGGCGCCGGATCGCGCGAGTAGTTGACGACGACGTCCCAGCCGTTGGTCGCGTAGAGCCGTGCCGTCGACGCGCCGATCCCGGACGACGAGCCGGTGACGACGCAGACCTGGCGGGCGCTCATCGCGGCCCCGGGCGGCCGCCGCTGTCCGGTCGGCCGCCGCCATCGGGCCGGCCGGGCGGGCGGCCGCCACCGCCGCCGGGCGGTCGGCCACCGCCCGGGCCGCCGGCATCTGGGCCGGGCGGTCGACCGTCGCCGGCACCCGGAGGCCGTCCCCCGCCGCCGCCGGGCGGTCGGCCGCCACCTCCGCCGGCGCCGGGCGGCGGACGGTGGTCGCCGGGCGGTCGGACGCCGGGCGGGAACGGGCGCGGCGGCGGGCGCACGATCGGCCCGGGTCGCGGCGGCGGGGCGGGCGGACGGATGATCGGCCGCGGCGGCGGCCGGTGGTGGCTCCAGCGATCCTGGTTGCCGTACCACGGCCGGTCGCGGTAGTACTGGTTCCAGTAGTTGCCGATGACGAAAGTGACGACCGGAAAGCCGATCACCGCGCCGTAGCCGAGCACCGGCACGTCCGCGTTCTGGAACGGATAGGCGATGTTGCCGGCGTAGACCCAGCCGCGCGTGTCGCCGGGGGCGACGACGTCGCACCAGCCGAAGCCGTCGGTGCAGCCCTGCACGAGCAGCGGCGTGCCCGGGCCGAGGCTCACGACGAGCGGGTAGTCGCGTGCCGGGCCGGCGCGCAGGTTGATCCACTTGGTGCTGTGCGCCTGCTGGGCAGCGGCGAGCGCCGGCAGCAGCGCGGCGAGGCAGAGGGCGAGGGGCTTGAAGTTCATGTCGGATCCTCTTCGATCAACGAGATGCGATGCTGCGCCAGTGGGCGCCGATCGCCGCTAGCGGGCACCGAAGTTCGCGTTCGCGAACAGGTCTTTGTACTGCCTCGGCTGGGACCGCCAGTATTGCCTCGGCGCCTCGACCTGCGCGCCGAGCTTCGCGGCCGCGTGCCACGGCCAGCGCGGGTCGTAGAGCATCGCGCGGGCGAGCGAGACGGCGTCGGCCTCGCCGCTGGCGATGATCGTCTCGGCCTGCTCGGGCTCGGTGATCAGGCCGACGGCGATCGTCGGCAGGCCGACCTCGGTCTTGACGCGCTGCGCGAACGGCACCTGGTAGCCGGGGCCGACAGGGATCTTCTGCTGGGCCGACACGCCGCCGCTCGAGACGTGGATGGCGGCGCAGCCGCGCGCCTTCAGCGCCCGCGACAGCGCGACGGTGCCGTCGATGTCCCAGCCGCCCGGCACCCAGTCGGTCGCGGAGATGCGCGCCCAGACGGGCTTGTCGGCCGGGAAGGCGGCACGCACGACGTCGAAGATCTCGAGCGGAAAGCGCATCCGGTTTTCGAGGCTGCCGCCGTACGCGTCGCTGCGCTTGTTGGCGATCGGCGAGAGGAACTGATGCAGCAGATAGCCGTGCGCGGCGTGGATCTCGAGGCCGTCGAGGCCGAGCCGAGCCGCTCGCGTCGCGGCACCCGCGAAGTCGTCGCGCACCTTCTGCAGGCCCACGGCGTCGAGCGCGAGCGGCGCCTGCTCGTCCGGCGCATGCGGCACTGGCGACGGCGCGACGGCGTGCCACGATCCCGGCTCGCCGAGCGGCACCTGCGCGCCGCCGTCCCAGGGCGCTCGGCTCGACGCCTTGCGGCCGGCGTGCGCGAGCTGCATGCCGAGCTGGATCGGTGACTGCGCGCGCACGGCGTCGATCACGCGCGCCAGCGCCTGTTCGTTGTCGTCCGTGTAGAGACCGAGGTCGCCGGCCGTGATGCGACCCTCGGCCGAGACCGCCGTGGCCTCGATGATCAGCAGGCCCGCTCCCGACAGCGCGAGGTGGCCGAGGTGGATCAGGTGCCAGTCGCCCGCCGAGCCGTCGCTTGCCGAGTACTGGCACATCGGCGCGATGATGACGCGGTTGGCGAGGCGCATCGTGCCGATGTCGAGGGGCTGGAAGAGTTGGCTCATTTCGTGCAAGCGGAGACGGTGCCATGCGGCGGACCGAAGGCCGGAGTTTGCAGGCGATGCCAGCAGCGTGCATGGACCTGTATTCGGGAGTCCTGCCCCAGGAAGCCTCTGGCGCCGGAGCCCGGAGTGAGAGACATTGCAACCGGCATCGTCGTCGGTGCCGTACGGGAGTCGTCCGTGAAGCACAGCGTCATTTGTCTCTCCCTGGCGGCCGCGCTCGCTTGTCCGCTGGCCGAGGCCACGACCCGGCTCGTCGGGCTGACCGGCCTCAGTTCGAGCACGACTGCGCCAGGCCTCTTCCAGGGCAACGAGAGCCTGCTCGTCAACACGCTCGTCACCGGCTCTACCGGCGCGCTGACCAACCCGGTGTTCTTCAACGTCGGTGCGGGGGTGACGTCGCTCTCGGGAGCCGCTGCCTGGGAAATCGGCACGGCGACCGGCTTCGATCCGTGCCTGGTCGGGGTCAACATCGACATCTTCGATGCCGCCAACGTGCTCGACGCCAGCGACACCAACCAGGGCACAACGCGGCCAACAACCTCGTGTTCAGCGACACGATCAACGGCCCGACCGGCTTCGCCTTCTCGTCGTTCGCCGGCGCGCTCGATCCCGGCACCTACACGCTGGTCGCGACCGGCACCGCGGCGCGACTCGTGCCTCGACATCTCGCTGACGCTCACCGGCGCGCAAGTCACCGCCGTGCCGGAGCCCGAGAGCTACGCGCTTCTGCTCGCCGGGCTCGGCACGGTCGCGGTCGCCGCCCGACGCCGGCGAGGC
>JAYTHL010000324.1:0-4202 GCA_043732605.1 Rhizobacter sp.
GACGCCATGAACCTGATCGCCCGCGCCCGCCGCTACCTGTCGACCCCGCGTCGCGCGCGCCGGGCGATGGACGATCCGGCCGACATGGGCACGGCCTTCGGCCTCGACGCGATCACCACGATCCAGCCCGAGACTGCCGCCGAAGCTGCCGCACGCGAGCGCGGCGTGCCGCCGAACCGCATGGAATACCGGCTGCACCGCCGCTCCACGTTCTGATCGTTGCCGGCCCGGCGCCGACTCCCCTCACACCTCGATGACCAGCCGCGGCAGATGCGCCGCCGGCTCGCCGCGCTTCGCATGCCCGCGCGAATTGCAGACGACGCGCGTCGCGCCGCCGTTGCGTGCGACGCGGTAGTCGTGTGCGCAATGGACGTGCCCGTGTAGCCAGAGATCGGCGAACGGCAGCAGGTCATCGTCGGCGTTGCAGAAGCTCGCGGTGCCGCTCTTCGCGCCGTAGCGCGGATCGGCGCTCTTGACGCTCGGCGCGAAGTGGGTGACGACGACGGTCTTGTCCCAGCCGTCGCGACGGCGCTTGAGCTCGACTTCGAGCCAGGCGCGGCAGGCGAGCGCCTCGGCGCGCACGGCATCGGCGTCGAACGGGCGGCCGGCCTGCGTCGCCTGCATGAGCTGCAGGAAGTAGCTGCCGGCGCGCATCGCCTTGGCGCGACCGAGCGTGCCGAAGAGATCGAAGTCGCTCCAGCGGGCGGTGCCGAGAAAGCGGATGCGCGTGCCCGCGGTGTCTTCGATCACCACGCTGTCACGTTCGAGCATCGTCAGGCCGAACGCGGCGCAGCGCTCGCGCAGGGCGGTGGTCGCCTCGGTCAGGTCGCGGCCGTCGAACTCATGGTTGCCGGCGACGAAGACGATCGGCACGGGCCAGCCACGAAAGCGCTCGAGCGCGTCCCAGCGGCTGTCGATGTCGCCCGCCAGGACGAGCAACTCGGCGCCGGGCGCCGGTTCTGGATCGTAGAGCTCGGTCTCGAGGTGCAGGTCCGAGAGGAGCTGCAGCCGCATCAGGGCGCGGACGCCGGCGCAGCGCCGTGGCACTGCTTGAACTTGCGACCGCTGCCGCACGGGCACGGGTCGTTGCGGCCGACCTTGGGCGTCGCGCGCCGCGATGCCTCGACCTTGTAGCGCATCGGCGCCGTGATGTCGTAGAGGTCGGCGACCGCAGCGACGAGGGCGCCGAGCGCGCCGTCGAGCGATGCCGGCGGCGCGGGCAGCTCGGACGGAGCGGTCGCAGCGTCGTCGTCCGCCGGCAGGAACTGCAGCACGCGGGCTGCGGTCGCATCGATCTCCGAGTCGGACAGGTCGGCAAGCCCCGGCAGCAACTGAAGCGCCTGCTCGAAGCCCGAGACCCAGGGCGAGAGCATGTCGCGCACGAGATCGCCAGAACCCGTCGGCGTATCGGCATCGGAAGAAGCAGACGCGCCGCCGGCCGCGACTTCGCCATCTTCCGGCGGCAGCGGCTCGAGCACGAACGGATCGAATCCGCCGAACTCGGCCAGCGAACGGTTGAGCGCCGCGTGTCGCCGCAGGATCAGAGCGCGGGCGCGCTGCTGCTCGGGCGACGGCTCGGCTTCGCCCCAGCGGTGGCCGCCGGCGTCGAACACGAACGGCAGCCATTCGTCGCTCGGGATCAGGCGCGGCTGGACGAGGACGCCGCACAGGAACCCGTCGAGCATCACCGCGTCGAGTGGCTCGAGCGGCTCGGGCACGGAAGCCAGCAGACCGTCGAGCTCGTCGAACTCGGCCTCGCTCAGGTCCTGCGCCGACGCGGCGACGGCGCCCTTCGACGGCGGCGCGGACGAGAACAGGCTCAAGCGGCGAAGCGCGCGGCGATGCGGCGCCGCACTTCCGGCAGCTCGGCGGGCAGGCGATGGGCGAGCTGGCTGAAGAGCTCGTCATGCAGGGCGAGCTCGTCGCGCCAGGCCGCGGCGTCGATGCTGCTGACGAGGGCGAAGCGGGCGGCGTCGAAGTCGAGGCCGGACCAGTCGAGGTCGCGGTAGCGCGGCGTCAGGCCGAAAGCGTTCATCTCGCCCTCGGCACGGCCTTCGACGCGCTCGACGATCCACTGCAGGACGCGCATGTTCTCGCCGTAGCCGGGCCAGACGAACTTGCCGTCGGGGCCTTTGCGGAACCAGTTGACGCAGAAGATCTTGGGCAGCGTGGCGCCCGAGCCTTTCAGCACCGAGCCCAGATCGAGCCAGTGCTGGAAGTACTCACTCATGTTGTAGCCAATGAATGGCAACATGGCGAACGGATCGCGACGCACGATGCCCTGGGTGCCGGCTGCAGCGGCCGTGGTCTCGGAGCCCATCGTCGCGGCCATGTAGACGCCCTCGGTCCAGTCGCGCGCCTCGGCGACCAGAGGCACGGTCGTCGAGCGACGGCCGCCGAAGATGAAAGCATCGATCGGCACGCCGGCGGGTGAATCCCACGCCGGATCGAGCGCCGGATTGTTGGTCGCGGCGACCGTGAAGCGGGCGTTCGGGTGGGCGGCCTTCGCGCCCGTCTCCTTGGCGACATGTGGCGTCCAGTCCTTGCCCTGCCAGTCGATCAGATGCGCAGGCGGCACGTCGGTCATGCCTTCCCACCACACGTCACCGTCGTCGGTGAGGGCGACGTTGGTGAAGATCGTGTCGTGGGCGATGCTCGCCATGCAGTTCGGATTCGTCCTCTCGTTGGTGCCGGGCGCAACGCCGAAGTAGCCGGCCTCGGGATTGATCGCGTAGAGGCGACCGTCCTTGCCGGGCTTGATCCAGGCGATGTCGTCGCCGATCGTCGTCACCTTCCAGCCCGACATCGTCGGCGGCGGGATCAGCATCGCGAAGTTGGTCTTGCCGCAGGCGCTCGGGAACGCGGCCGCGACGTGGTGCTTCTTGCCCCGCGGCGAGGTGACGCCGAGGATCAGCATGTGCTCGGCGAGCCAGCCCGGCTGGCCGGCGCCGGCGTCGGCCGCCGCGCGCCCCATGGTCGAGGCGATCCGCAGCACGAAGCACTTCTTGCCGAGCAGCGCGTTGACGCCGTAGCCCGAGCCGTAGCTCCAGATCTCCTGCGTCTCGGGGTAGTGGACGATGTACTTGGTGGCGTTGCACGGCCACATCACGTCCTTCTGCCCGGGCTCGAGCGGCGCGCCGACGGTGTGCATGCACGGCACGAAGTGGCCGTCGCTGCCCAGCACCTCGAGCACCGCCTTGCCCATGCGGGTCATGATCTTCATGCTCACCGCGACGTAGGCGCTGTCGGTCAGCTCGACGCCGATGTGCGAGATGTCGGAGCCGAGCGGGCCCATCGAGAACGGCACGACGTACATCGTGCGGCCGCGCATGCAGCCGCGAAAGAGCGGCGGCGTGCCGTCGGCCAGGCCGGTTTGCAGCAGCGCGCGCATCTCGGCCGGCGCCTTCCAGTTGTTGGTCGGTCCGGCGTCTTCCTGGCGCTCGGAGCAGATGAAGGTGCGGTCCTCGACCCGGGCGACGTCGGCCGGGCTGCTGCGCGCCAGGAAGCTGCGCGGGCGCAGCACCGGGTCGAGCTTCATGAACGTGCCGGCGGCGCAGAGACCCTCGGCCAAGCGGTCGTACTCGGCGTTGCTGCCGTCGCACCAGTGGACGTCGCGCGCCTCGGTGAGCGCGGCCATCGCCTCGACCCAGTCGATCAGCTTGGCGTGATGCACGTAGGGTGGGGGACGCGATGCCTGGCCGGGCGTGGCGAGGCGGTTCATCGGCGATGCAGTCATGACGGCTCGAAGGAAGTGATGGACCGGGAGCAGGGACGGCGATGTGATGTCTGGAACGGTGGCTGGGCCTGTTTCAGGCTCGGTTGCCGGACCGGTCATCGTCGTCGACGACGCCCGGACGGTTCACGACTCATCGGCGGTGTCTCTGCTGCGCGCAAGGCGCACGAATATGGGATCGCGGCAGTGTAGCCCCGGGCCTTCCGGCGAACGAGCCGGCGATCCGGACCGGCCCCCCGGATAATGGGGTTGATGGTCCGCCGGCGCACGCTCCTCACCGCCTGTGCCGCGCCGATGTGGCCCGGCCTGGCGCTGGCTGAGCGCCCCGCGGACCGCGGGCCTCTGCGCGTCGGCGCCGATCACGCGCTGATCGACTCCGGCCTGGCAAGAAGCCTGCAACAGGCGTTCGGCGCGAGCACCGGCATCGCGATCCTGCTCGTCCCCGGACCGGCGACGGCCGTCCTCGAGG
>JAYTHL010000325.1:0-4202 GCA_043732605.1 Rhizobacter sp.
TGTCGGCCTCCTTGCACGAGGCGTTGACGACGAGGAAGAAATGGTCGGCGCGGCGCGTGACCATGAGGTCGTCGAGGATGCCGCCGTCGTCGTTGGTGAAGAGGGCGTAGCGCTGCTTGCCTTCGGCGAGGCCGACGATGTCGACCGGCACGAGCGTCTCGAGCGCGGCCGCATCATCGGCGCCGACGAGGCGCAACTGGCCCATGTGCGAGACGTCGAACAGCACTGCCGACTCGCGGCACTGGCGGTGCTCGGCGAGGATGCCGCCCGGATACGAGACCGGCATGTCGTAGCCGGCGAACGGGACCATCTTCGCGCCGAGCGAGACGTGCAGGGCATGCAACGGTGTCTTCGACAGCGCCGTGGACGGGGATTGTTCGGACATCGATCGCTCCGGAGCACGTTTCGAACCCGCCGAAGCCCGAAAGCTCCTGCGGGAAAACTGCCCCGGCTGTCCGCTTTACCTGAGAGATTGGCAGCGCCGCGAGCGACGTTGCTTGCCCCTTCGGTGGACCCGCTCGACGGCGGGCCTCTCTCCAGCGAGGACGCTTGCGAGCAAGCGTTTGCCAGTCCTCGGTGCCTGAGCGTTCGACCGTGCCTGGCCCCGGTCTGCGCCTTCGGCGGCTTCGCGCGAGCGAAGCTCTCTCCTGGCGAGGGCAAGTCTATCAGCGCATCCGGACGTCCCGATAATCGGGTCGCATGACGAGTGTCGAAGAGTGGTTGCGGATCGAGTCGCTCGATCTCGAGGCGCAGGGCATCGCCCACAACGCCGAGGGCAAGGTCGTCTTCGTCGAGGACGCGTTGCCGGGCGAGGAAGTGCGCGTCTCGGTGCGCCGCGGCAAGAAGCAGTGGGAGCAGGCATCGCTCGTCGAGCTGCGCAGCGAGAGCGCGCAGCGCGTCGTGCCGCGCTGTCCGCACTTCGGCGTGTGCGGCGGTTGCAAGATGCAGCACTTTCATGTCTCGGCCCAGGTCGCGACCAAGCAGCGCGCGCTCGAGGACGCACTCTGGCATCTCGGCAAGGTGCGGGCCGAGCAGTTGCTGCGCCCGATCGAGGGGCCGGCGTGGAACTACCGCCAGCGCGCGCGGCTCTCGGTGCGCCACGTCGTCAAGAAGGGCACGGTGCTGGTGGGCTTCCACGAGCGCAAGTCGAGCTTCGTCGCCGACATCAGGACCTGCGACGTGCTGCCGAAGACCGTGAGCGACATGCTGCTGCCGCTGCGCGCGCTGATCGGCGCGATGGCGACGCGCGACCGCCTGCCGCAGATCGAGCTCGCCGCGAGCGAGGCCTGCACGGCGCTCGTGCTGCGCCATCTCGAGCCGCTGCCGCCCGAGGACCTCGAGCTCCTGCGCGCCTTCGCGCGATCGCACGACGTAGAGTGGTGGCTGCAGCCGAAAGGACCCGACACGGCGCGTCCGCTCGACGGCATCGCGTCGAAGCTCGCCTACGCCTTGCCGGAGTTCGGCATCCGCATGCCATTCAGGCCGACCGACTTCACCCAGGTCAACCAGTCGATCAACGAGGCGCTCGTGTCGCGCGCGCTGCGGCTGCTCGACGTGCAGTCCGGCGAGGCAGTCATCGACTGGTTCTGCGGCCTCGGCAACTTCACGCTGCCGCTGGCGACGCGGGCCGGACGCGTGCTCGGCATCGAAGGCAGCAAGGCGCTGGTCGAGCGGGCAAGCGAAGCGGCGGCGCTGAACGGCCTCGCGACCATCGCAACCTTCGCCGAGCGCAACCTGTTCGAGGTCGGCGTCGACGATCTCGTCGCGCTGGGCGACGTCGACCGCTGGCTCATCGACCCGCCGCGCGAGGGCGCATTCGCGATCGTCAAGGCGCTGGCAGATCTCGCGGAGAGCGACGGCGCACGGTGGCGCGGTCCGAGCCGCATCGTCTATGTCAGCTGCAATCCGGCGACGCTGGCACGCGACGCCGGGCTGCTCGTCCATCGCGCCGGCTATCGCTGCGTTGCCGCGGGTGCGGTCAACATGTTCCCGCACACGGCCCATGTCGAAAGCATCGCGGTCTTCGACAACACAAAAGAAAACGGGGCCGAAGGCCCCGTTTAGAACTCAGCGAAGCGACTAATCCCGGCTGCCGCCGAAGATGCCGAAGATCGAGAGCAGCGCCTGGAAGATGTTGTACAGGTCCAGGTAGATGCTCAGCGTGGCGCTGATGTAGTTCGTCTCCAGGCCGTCCTTGACGCGCTTCAGGTCATAGACGATGAAGGCGGAGAAGAGGCCGACGATGAGCACCGAGAGGGTGATGAACAGCGCGCTCGACTGAAGGAAGATGTTGAGCAGGCCCGCGACCAGCACCATCACTGCGCCGACCATCAGGAACTTGCCCATCGACGACAGGTCGCGCTTGATCACCGACGAGAGCGCCGCCATCGCGACGAACACGCCGCCGGTGCCGGCGAACGCCGTCATGATCAGCGCCGCGCCGTTCGAGAAGCCGAGAATGTGGCCGATCAGGCGCGAGAGCATCAGGCCCATGAAGAACGTGAACGCGAGCAGCACCGGCACGCCGGCCGCCGAGTTCTTGGTCTTCTCGATCGCGAAGATGAAGCCGAATGCACCGGCCAGGAAGACGATGGCGCTCATGCCCGCGCCCATCGTGCTCATCAGCCCGGTGCTGACGCCGATCCAGGCGCCGAGCACCGTCGGAACCATCGAGAGCGCGAGCAACCAGTAGGTGTTGCGCAGGACGCGATTGCGCTGCTCTTCGCTCGCGACCGCATAACCGAGATTGACTGTCCGCAGGCTGTCGTCCATGAATCCTCCGAGGGAAAAGACGATGAGTGACACCGATTGAGAGTGTCGACGGGGATTCTAGTTCCCGTTGTCGACGACATGGGTGCCACCGAGAGCTTTTCAAGGTGGCACGCGCTGCGTTCCGCGGGCTGATCGCGGTGAGGTCTCCGCTACAATCGAAGCACTTCAGCCAGCCTCGACGAGGCGGTTGTCGCGCCGGCCCGGCGCACCTCGCGCCGTCCGGCGTCCCGGCCGGCAGCCGCCGCGCCCACCCTTGCGCCTCGCCACGGAGCTGATCCCTTGTTCCCGCAACTGCTGCCCGACCACGCCCAGGCCCTGCTGGCCCTCGCCGACAGCACAGTATTCATGGGCGTTTCGATCGGCGCGACCGGCGAGACGACGGGGGAAGTGGTGTTCAACACCGCGCTCACCGGCTACCAGGAGATCCTCACCGATCCGAGCTACTGCCGGCAGATCGTCACCCTAACCTATCCCCACATCGGCAGCTACGGGACGAGCGGCGAGGACATCGAATCGCGCAAGGTGTTCGCGGCCGGCCTGGTCGTGAAGGACGTGCCGGCGCGTGCCTCGAACTTCCGCTCCAGCGCGTCGCTCGGCGACTACCTGCGCGGCGAGAACACAGTCGGCATCGCCGGCATCGACACGCGCCGCCTGACGCGGCACCTGCGCGCGGGCGGGGCGCAGAACGGCTGCATCGTCGCCCTCGCCGCAGGCCGGGCGATCACGCCGGCGATCGCCGACGGCGCCATCGCCAAGGCGCGCTCGGCGCCGAACATGTCGGGGCTCGACCTCGCCAAGGTGGTGAGCGTCGAGGAGCCATACGAGTGGAAGGACGCGGTCTGGGAGCTTGGCCGCGGCTACGTCGCGCCGCGCGAGCAGCGCCTGAACGTCGTCGCCTACGATTTCGGCGTCAAGTTCAACATCCTGCGCATGCTGGCGACGCGCGGCTGCAAGGTGACGGTCGTGCCGGCGCAGACGCCCGCGGCCGAGGTGCTTGCCCGGCGGCCCGACGGCGTCTTCCTCGCCAACGGCCCCGGCGATCCCGAGCCCTGCGACTACGCGATCGCCGCGACGCGCGAGTTCATCGAGCGCGGCGTGCCGATCTTCGGCATCTGCCTCGGTCACCAGATCATGGCGCTCGCCGCCGGTGCGAAGACCTACAAGATGAAGTTCGGTCACCACGGCGCCAATCACCCGGTGAAGGATCTCGACTCCGGCCGGGTCAGCATCACGAGCCAGAACCACGGCTTCGCGGTCGACCCGGAATCGCTGCCGGCGACGCTGCGGCCGACGCACGTCTCGCTCTTCGACGGCACGCTGCAAGGGCTGGCGCATGTCGACAAGCCGGCGTTCTGTTTCCAGGGACATCCGGAGGCGTCGCCCGGACCGCACGACATCGGCTACCTGTTCGATCGCTTCGTTGCCTTGAT
>JAYTHL010000326.1:0-32418 GCA_043732605.1 Rhizobacter sp.
GAGGACGTCGTGCAGGACGCGATGCTCAGGGCGATGCGCTACTTCGGCTCGTTCCGCGGCGACCAGATCCGGCCGTGGCTGCTCCAGATCGTGCGCAACACCTGCTGCAGCTGGCTCGCGAAGAACCGCCCGGCCGAGGTCGTGGCCCTCGACGACCACGAGGACGCGTGGCGCGACGTCGCGGCGCCCGCCGCGCTCGAGCCGCATGCGGTCGCCCTCCGCAACGCCGACCGGCTGCGCGTCAACCAGGCGCTCGCCGCGCTGCCGATCGCCTTTCGCGAAGTGCTCGTGCTGCGCGAGCTCGAGGACCTCGCCTACAAGGACATCGCACGCATCGTCGACGCGCCGATCGGCACGGTGATGTCGCGCCTGTCGCGCGCCCGCGCGCTGATGCGCGACGCGCTCGCGCCCGAGGCGACGCGCCCGGTGCTGCGCTCGGTGCCGCCGCTGCAGGAAGGAACGAAGCGATGAGCGCCGACCTCGGCCCGCATGAGCTCGACGCCTTCGTCGACGGCGAGCTCGCGCTGACGCGCCACGTTGAAATCGAGGCGCGTGTCGCCGCCGACGGCGCGCTGCGCGCCCGTGTCGATGCGCTGCGCCGGCTGCGCGAGAGCGTGCGTGATCACGCCGACTATCACGCGGCGCCGGCGTCGCTGCGCGCGGCGATCACGGGATCGTCGGTGCCGACGACGCCATCGAAGAGCGCGGTGGACTCGCGCGTCGGCGACGCCGTGCGCCGCTGGCTCGCCTGGCGCCCGCTCGCGTCGGCCCTCGCTCTCGTCGTGCTCGCAGCCGTCGGCGTGAACCTCGCCCTCTCGTCGCGCTGGCACGACGAGAGGCTGCGCGACGAGGTCGTCGCGAGCCACACGCGCGCGACACTGACGCAGCACCTCGTCGACGTCGCGTCGTCCGATCACCACGTCGTCAAGCCGTATCTCTCGTCGCGGCTCGACTTCTCGCCGCCGGTGCGCGCGCTCACGGTCGCCGGCTCGGTCTTCCTCGGCGGCCGCGTCGATTACCTAGACGGTCGCCCGGTCGCCGCGCTCGTGTACCGCCAGGGCAACCATCTCGTCGAAGCCTTCGTGTGGCCGACGAAGGACGCCGACAGCGCCGTCGGGTTCTCGTCGGAGCGTGGGTTCCGTCTCGCCCGCTGGTCGCGCGAGGGAATGGCCCATTGCCTGATCTCGGACGTCAGCACCGACACCTTCGCGGCGATCGCGCAGGAGCTCGCGCGCGCGCCCGCGTCCGCAGGCGCGGACTGAGCGCGAGCGATCAGCCGGCGGCTTGCTTGGCGAGCAGGTCGGCGTCGATCTTCGCGGCGCGCGCGACGGCAGGACGCGCCGCGACGCGGGCGACGTAGGCCGCGATGACCGGCGTCTCGGGCACAAGCTTGAACATCGTCGTCCAGCGCAGCGCCGTGCCCCAGGGCACGTCGGCGGCGGTGAAGCGCTCGCCGAGCAGCCATGGGCCTGCGGCGAGCCGCGCAGGTACGGCCCGCGCAGCGCGTCGCCGATCGCGGGCGTGATGCCGGCCTCGGGAGAGAGGTCGGCGAGATAGGCGTGGACGGCGCCCTGCTCGGTGACGAGCGCGCCGTCGTGGAGGCCCACCGGCGCCTTGCCCATCGGATTGACGCGCAGATAGACGGCCTGGCGCTGCTGGCCCTGCCGCAGGTTGAGCACGTTCAGCTCGTAGTCGGCGCCGAGCTCCTCGAGCAGCACGAGCGCGCCGGCCGAACGCGACTGCGGCGAATGGGAGAGCGTGACGTGGCGTGTGCTCGTCCCGCGACTCCGTGGAACAGACGGCTCAGAATATCGCGGCCCGCAAGCCTCAGGCCGCTTCGAACACGCGGTCGAGCTCGGCCGTCCAGCGCAGCTTCGACTGCGGCGAGGCGAAGCTCGCATCGAAGCTGTTCTTCGCCAGCGCGTAGGCGTCGGCGGCGCCGAGCTGCGGCAGCGCCTCGAACGTGGCGACGAAGTTGTCGTTGACGTAGCCGCCGAAATAGGCCGGGTCGTCGGAATTGACCGTCGCCTTCAGGCCCATGCGCAGCAGCTCGGCGAGGTTGTGGTCGGCGAGCTTGTCGAAGACGCGCAGCTTCAGGTTCGAGAGCGGGCAGACGGTGAGCGCGATGCCCTCGCGCGCCAGCCGGCCGACGAGCGTCGGCTTCTCGACGCAGCGCACGCCGTGGTCGATGCGCTCGGCATGGAGCACGTCGAGCGCGCTCTCGATGTACTCGGGCGGCCCTTCCTCGCCGGCGTGGGCGACGCGGTGCAGTCCGAGGCGGCCGGCCTCGTCGAAGACGCGCGCGAACTTCTCCGGCGGATGGCCGCGCTCGCTGCTGTCGAGGCCGACGCCGATGATGTGCTCGCGGTACGGCAGCGCATCGCGCAGGGTCGCGAGCGCATCGTCTTCGCTCAGGTGGCGCAGGAAGCAGAGGATGAGCGCGCCGGTGACGCCGAGCTCGATCTCGGCACGCTCGCACGCCGCCCACAGGCCCCGGATCACGGTGCCCATCTCGACGCCGCGCGCCGTGTGCGTCTGCGGGTCGAAGAAGATCTCGGCATGGACGACGTTGTCGGCGGCGGCGCGGCGGAAGTAGGCCATCGCCATCGCCTCGAAGTCACTCTCGTGCAGAAGCACGCTGGCACCCGCGTAGTAGATGTCGAGGAAGCTCTGCAGGTCGGTGAACGCGTACGCCGCACGCAGCGCGTCGACGCTCGGGTAGGCGAGCGCGATGCCGTTTCTCTTCGCGAGATCGAAGATCAGCTCGGGCTCGAGCGTGCCTTCGATGTGCAGGTGCAGCTCGGCCTTCGGCATCGCCCGCAAGAGCTGCGGGAGCCGCTCGCGCGGGATCGTGCCGAAGTCCATCGCCGCCGGCGGCTACTTCTTGTCGCCGCCCGGGACCTTGCCTTCGACGCCCTTGACGAAGAAGTTGATGCCGCCCATGAACTTGTCATCGGCGTTGGTTCCCGCGGCGACCATCTCCTTGCCGTCGTTGCTCGTGATCGGGCCTTTCCAGATCACGAAGCTGCCGTCCTTGAGGCCCGCCTTGACGACGTCGACCTTGGCCTTGATCTCGGCCGGCACCTTGTCGGAGATCGAGACGATGTCGATCGCGCCTTCCTTGACGCCCCACCACGAGTGCTGGTCGCCCTTCCAGGTGCCGGCGAGCGCGTCCTTGGTGGTCTTGATGTAGTACGGCGCCCAGTTGATGACCGACGAGGCCAGGTGCGCCTCGGGCGCGTAGGCCTTCATGTCGCTGTCCCAGCCGAAGGCGTATTTGCCGGCCTTGCCCGCCGTCTGCAGCACGGCCGACGAGTCGGTGTTCTGCATCAGCACGTCGGCGCCGCCGTTGATGAGCGACTGCGCGGCTTCGGTTTCCTTCGGCGGGTTGAACCACTCGTTGACCCAGACGACCTTGGTCTTGATCTTCGGGTTGACCGACTGCGCGCCCATCGTGAAGCTGTTGATGTTGCGGATCACCTCGGGAATCGGGATCGAGCCGACGACGCCGAGCGTGTTGGTCTTGGTCATGCCGCCGGCGATGACGCCGGCCATGTACGCGCCTTCGTAGGTGCGGCTGTCATAGGCGTTCATGTTCGGCGCTGTCTTGTAGCCGGTGGCGTGCTCGAACTTCACGTCCTTCAGGTCGGCCGCGGTCTTGAGCATCGGCTCCATGTAGCCGAAGGTCGTGCCGAAGATCAGCGTGTTGCCCTGGCTCGCCATGTCGCGGAACACGCGCTCGGCGTCGGCGGCCTCGGGCACCTTCTCGACGAACGAGGTCTGGATCTTGTCGCCGTATTCCTTCTCCAGCGCCTTCCTGGCGTTGTCGTGAGCGAAGGTCCAGCCGCCGTCGCCGACCGGGCCGACGTAGGCGAAGGCGATCTTCAGCGGGCCGCTCGCGGCGGTCGCGACGGCGGACGCGGCCGGCGCCATCGGCGTCGACGTCGTCGTGGTGGTCGTCTTCTCTTCCTTGCTGCAGCCGGCAAGCATGGCGGCCAGCGCGACAGCGCCGAAAGCGGCGCCGCGGGCGAACGAGACTCGTGTCATGGAAAGTCCTCCTTGTAGGTGAGCGTGATTATCCAGGGAAGAAAGGCTTGCCGATCGAGGCCGGCATGTTGACGCGGATGAACGACGCGTTGCGCGAGATCAGGACGAGCACGAGGATCGTCGCGAGGTACGGCAGCATCGTCAGGAACTGGCTCGAGATCTGCACGCCCTCGCCCTGCAACTGCAGCTGCAGCATCGTCACGCCGCCGAAGAGATAGGCGCCGAGCAGCACGCGCGCCGGCCGCCAGGTCGCGAAGGTCGTGAGCGCGAGCGCGATCCAGCCCTTGCCTGCCGTCATGCCCTCGACCCAGAGATGGGTGTAGACGACCGAGATGTAGGCGCCGGCGACGCCGCACAGCGCGCCGCCGACGACGACCGCGGCGAGGCGGATCTTCCTCACCGGATAGCCGAGCGCGTGCGCCGACTCGGGCGACTCGCCGACCGCGCGCAGCACGAGGCCGGCGCGCGAGCGATACAGGAACCACGCGATCGCGACGGTGAGCGCGATCGCGAGATAGACCATCGGATGCTGGCGGAAGAACGCCGGGCCGACGAATGGCAGATCGGCCAGGCCGGGAATCGCGAAGTTGTGCTGCTCGCCGAGCTTCTCCTGCGAGTAGCGGATGCCGGCGAAGGCCGAGAAGCCCGCGCCGAAGAGGCTGAGTGCCAGGCCGGTCGCGTACTGGTTGGTGTTGAGCCAGATCACGAGCACGCCGAACGCGGCTGCGAGGATCGCGCCCGCGGCCGCGCCGGCGCCGAACGCGAGCCAGTCGTTGCCGGTGTGGAATGCGGTGGCGAAGCCCGCGACCGCGGCGACCAGCATCAGCCCTTCGGCGCCGAGGTTGACGATGCCGGCGCGCTCGTTGATGAGCAGGCCGAGCGCGGCGAACGCGAGCACGGTGCCCGAGTTGAGCGTGGCGGCGACGAGGAGCGCGAACTGGTCCATCAGATCGTTCCTTCGCGGGCCGGCAGGGTGGTCGAGGCGACGACCGGGTTGAGCGGCGCATCGTCGATCGCGGGCGTGGCCGGTGCGGGACGTGTCGACTTCCAGCGGATGCGGTACACGATCAAGGTGTCGCAGGCCAGCAGCGTGAAGAGCAGCAATCCCTGGAACACGCCGGTGAGCGACTTCGGCAGGCCGAGGCGCGACTGCGCGAGCTCGCCGCCGATGTAGAACATGCTCATCAGGATCGCCGAGAAGACGATGCCGACCGGGTGCAGCCGCCCGACGAAGGCGACGATGATCGCTGCGAAGCCGTAGCCCTGCGGCACGTGCGGCGTGAGCTGGCCGAGCGGCCCGGCGACCTCGAGCCCGCCGGCCAGGCCTGCCATGCCGCCCGAAATCAGCAGCGCGGTCCAGAGCGCCTTGCGCGACGAAAAGCCGGCGTAGCGCGCGGCCGCCGGCGCGAGCCCGCCGACCTGGAGCTGAAAGCCCGCGTAGGTGCGAAAGAGCAGCACCCAGAACAGGGCGGCGCCGACCAGCGCCAAAGGCGCTCCCAGGTTCACGCGAAAGCCCGCGAAGAGCTTGGGCACCTGCGTCGACTTGAGGAAGGTGATCGTCTGCGGGAAGTTGTAGCCGGCCGGATCCTTCCACGGCCCGTAGACGAGGTAGTTGAGCACCTGCTCGGCGACGTACACGAGCATCAGGCTGACCAGGATCTCGTTGGCGTTGAAGCGGTCGCGCAGCAGCGCGACGATTGCCGCCCACATCATGCCGCCGACCACGCCGGCGGCGATCACGGCGATGTAGAACCACGAGCCTGTCGTGGCCGTCGCCTGCATCGCCATGCCGCTCGCGAAGATCGCGCCGAGGATGAACTGCCCTTCCGCGCCGATGTTCCAGACGTTGGAGCGAAAGCACACCGCGAGGCCGAGCGCGATCAGCAGCAGCGGCGTCGCCTTGACCGCGAGCTCGGTGAGCGCGTAGACGCTCTTGAGCGGCTCGATGAAGAACACGGCCAGGCCGCGCAGCGGATCCTTGCCGAGCAGGACGAAGAGCAGCGTGCCGATCAGCACCGTGATCGCCAGCGCGATCAGCGGCGACGCGATCGACATCGCGCGCGACGGCTCGGGGCGGGTCTCGAGCTTCAGCATCGCTTCAAGCGTTCGCTGCGCTGGCTTGGGCGGCGCCGGTCCACAGGCCGCTCATCCACTCGCCGATCTGCTCGACCGTCGCGCGCGCGGTCGGCACGCTGGGCGAGACGCGACCGCGGGCGATGACGACGTGCCGGTCGCAGATCTCGAACAGCTCGTCGAGCTCCTCGCTCACGACGAGCACGGCGCAGCCGTCGTCGCGCAGGGCGAGCAGCTCGCCGCGGATCTGCGCCGCGGCGCCGACGGCGACGCCCCAGGTCGGCTGCGAGACGACGAGGAGCTTGGGCGCGGCGTCGATCTCGCGGCCGACGATGAACTTCTGCAGGTTGCCGCCCGAGAGGCTCTTCGCCGCCGAGCCCGGGCCGCCGGCCTTGACGTTGAAGCGGCGGATCAGCGATTCGGCGAGCGTGGTGATGTCGCCGATGCGCAGCCAGCCGCCGGCGCCGACGGCGCGCGTGCGCGTCAGCAGCGTGTTCTGCGCCAGCGAGAGCGTCGGCACGGCGCCGCGGCCGAGGCGTTCCTCGGGAACGAAGTGCAGGCCACCGTCGCGCCGCTCCCTCGGCGAGGCGCGCGCGATGTCGCGGTCGAAGAGCTGGATCGAGCCGGCCGGCGCACGCCGGTCTTCACCCGAGATCGCCGCCATCAGCTCCTGCTGGCCGTTGCCGGAGACGCCGGCGATGCCGACGACCTCGCCGGCGCGCACGTCGAACGTGACGGCGTCGAGAACGGTGCCGAACGGATCTTCCTTGGCGAGCGAGAGCCCGCGCACTGCGAGCACGACCGCGCCGGGCGTCGATTCGCGGTGCTGCAACTGCGGCGGCTCGGCGCCGATCATCAATCGCGACAGGCTCGCGTTGGTCTGCTTCGACGGATCGACCTCGCCCGTGACCTTGCCGCCGCGCAGCACCGTGCAGTGGTGGCAGAGCGCGCGGATCTCGTCGAGCTTGTGCGAGATGTAGAGGATCGAGCAACCTTCGCTCGCGAGCTTCCTCAGGGTGACGAAGAGCGTCTGCACCGCTTGCGGCGTGAGCACCGAGGTCGGCTCGTCGAGGATCAGGAGACGTGGCGCCGTCATCAGCGCGCGCACGATCTCGACCCGCTGGCGCTCGCCGACCGAGAGCGTGTGCACCGGCCGCAGCGGGTCGACCTCGAGGCCGTACTCGCCCGCGACCTTGCGGATGCGCGCCGTCACGTCGGCGAGCGTCAGCGCCTTGTCGAGGCCGAGCCAGACGTTCTCGGCCGCGGTCAGCGTGTCGAACAGGCTGAAGTGCTGGTAGACCATGCTGATGCCGAGCTTCCTGGCCTCGGCCGGCGAGGCGACCTGCACGACTCGCCCGTCCCAGCGGATCTCGCCCTCGTCGGGACGGACGGCGCCGTAGATGATCTTCATCAGCGTCGACTTGCCGGCGCCGTTCTCGCCCAGCACGGCATGGATCTCGCCCGGCGCGACGCGCAGGCTCACCCGGTCGTTCGCCTTGACGGCCGGGTACTGCTTGCTGACGGCGACGAGCTCGAGGCGGAGGGTCATGGGGCGGCGGTCATTCTGAGCGCGACGACGCTGCTCGTCGATACGAGGAATGCCCTGCCACGAAGGTCTCGACCAGGTTGCGCTCGTCGGCCAGCGTCATCCACGCGAAGACCCGCTCATGCAGTGTGCGGGCCACCGACGCGCGCCGCGTCGCGACCACGCCGACGGCTTCGTCCCAGACGCAGACGTCGGCGATGCGGCCTGGCTCGAGCGATCCGATCTCGTCGCCGAGGCCGAGTGCGCGCGCCGCGCCGCGGGTCGCCGCGTGCAGCGCCTTCCACGCCGTCAGGCGCTCGCCAGCGAGCGCCTGGATCTTGTACGCGTCGGCCATGTTCCTGAGCATCGACAGGCTCGTGCCGCCGCCGACGTCGCTCGCCAGGCTCACGTGCACCCCGGCGGCTTCGGCGCCGCGCCAGCCGAAGAGGCCACTGCCGAGGAAGAGGTTCGACGACGGCGAGTGCGCGATCTGCGCGCCGGCATCGGCGATGGCGGCGCGGTCGGCATCGTCGAGCCAGATGCCGTGCGCGAACACGCTCTTCGCGTGGAGCAGGCCGGCGGCGGCGTAGACGTCGAGGTAGCTGCGCGCCTCCGGGAAGAGCTCGTGGACCCAGCGCACTTCGGCCCGGTTCTCGGCGACGTGGGTCTGCATGTAGAGGCTCGGATCGTCGCGGCACAGGCGCCCGGCGAGCGCGAGCTGCTCGCGCGTGCTGGTCGGCGCGAAGCGGACGGTGACCGCGTAGGCGAGACGCGATCGGCCATGCCACTTCGCGATCAGCGCTTCCATCTCGCGCTCGGCGGTGACGACGTCGTCGCGCAATCCGTCGGGCGCGTTGCGGTCCATCAGCACCTTGCCGGCGATGACCCGCATGCCGCGCGACTCGGCGGCGGCGAAGAGCGCATCGGCCGAATGGGCGTGGACCGTCGGGAAGACGACCGCCGAGGTCGTGCCGTGCGCGAGCATCGCATCGAGGAACTGCGCCGCCGCGGCCTTGGCGTGGTCGACGTCGGCGTGGCGGATCTCGGCAGGAAAGGTGTGCGTCGCCAGCCAGTCGAGCAGCTCGGTGCCGTAGCTGGCGATGACATCGATCTGCGGGCTGTGGACGTGGGTGTCGACGAAGCCGGGCAGGACGAGGCGGCCGGCGTGGTCGTGGCGGATCCAGCCGTCGCTTGGCGCTTTCGCCTGCGCAGCGACGATGCGGCCGCCTTCGACGAACAGCCAGTGGTCCGGACGGAAGCGCACCGCGCCGGAATCGGTCTCCCCCCAGACCGGGTCGGCGGTGAAGTCGAGCAGGTCGCCGTGGATCGCGATGCGGCTGCCCTCGGCCGCGTCAGGCCCGGTGTTGATCGCTGGATGCAGAGGTGGCATGCGGATCGCTGTATACCATCGGACCCATCATGAGGACACGCCCGATCCGCTTCTTTCACCGCGGCACCATCGTCGAAGTCGACGCCGCGACGACGACACGCACCGTTCTCGACTGGTTGCGCGAGGACGCGCGCTGCACCGGCACCAAGGAGGGTTGCAACGAGAGCGACTGCGGTGCCTGCACCGTGGTCGTCGCCGAGCTCGCGCCGGCCGGTGCAGCGCCCTCGCCCGACACGGTCGGCGGCCTGCGCCTGCGCACCGCCAACGCCTGCATCCAGTTCCTGCCGACGCTCGACGGCAAGGCGCTGTTCACGGTCGAAGACCTCGCGACGGCCGAGGGCCTGCATCCGGTGCAGCAGGCGATGGTCGACTGCCACGGCTCGCAGTGCGGCTTCTGCACGCCGGGCTTCGTGATGTCGCTCTGGGCCACCTACCAGCACCACGGCGCGACGGGCACGAGGCCGACCCGCCAGGCGCTCGCCGACGAGCTCTCCGGCAACCTCTGCCGCTGCACCGGCTACCGCCCGATCCTCGACGCCGGCGAGCGCATGTTCGACCTGCCGGCGGTGCCGCTCGCGAGCGCGCCGGTCGTGGTCGCCCTCGAAGGCCTGCGCACGTCGGAGACCTTCCGCCACGTCGACGCGAGCGGCGCCGAGCTGGTCTCGCCGCGCACTCTCGAAGCCTTCGCCGCGGCGCGGCTCGCGCAGCCCGAGGCGCGCATCCTCGGCGGCTCGACCGACATCGGCCTGTGGGTCAACAAGATGTTCCGGCCGCTGCCGTCGCTGCTCTATATCGGCAACGTCGACGAATTGAAGCGGGTCGAGCGACACGGCGACATGCTCTCGATCGGCGCCGCCGCATCGCTCGAAGATGCGTGGCGCGCGCTGGTCGCTCGCTGGCCGACGCTCGCCGACGTGTGGCTGCGCTTCGCCGGCGTGCCGCTGCGTCATGCCGGCACGATGGGCGGCAACGTCGCCAACGGCTCGCCGATCGGCGACTCGCCGCCGGTGCTGATGGCGCTCGACGCGACCGTCGTGCTGCGCCGTGGCGACACGATCCGGCGCATGCCGCTCGCCGATTTCTACACCGGCTACATGACCAATCACCTCGCCGCCGGCGAGTTCGTGCAGGCAATCGAGGTCCCGCTCGACTCGAAGGCGAGCGTGCGCGCGTACAAGATCTCGAAGCGCTTCGACTGCGACATCTCCGCGCTGTGCGCCGGTCTCGCGATCGAGCTCGACGACGCCGGCAC
This sequence comes from Rhizobacter sp., assembly GCA_043732605.1. GTDB lineage: Bacteria > Pseudomonadota > Gammaproteobacteria > Burkholderiales > Burkholderiaceae_C > Schlegelella_A. The sequence continues at coordinate 10,288 of JAYTHL010000326.1, forward strand.
GGTCGTCACTGCGCGCTTCGCGTTCGGCGGCATGGCCGCGACGGTGAAGCGGGCCGCGCAGACCGAGGCGGCGCTCGTCGGCAAGGGCTGGGACAAAACCGCGGTCGCCTCGGCCCAAGCCGCGCTCGCCACCGACTTCGCGCCGCTCACCGACATGCGCGCGAGCGCCGCCTATCGCCTGCAGGTCGCGCAGAACCTGCTCAAGCGCCTGTGGCTCGAGACGCGCTTGCGCGATCCCCTCCACGCCGTCGACACCAGCGTCTGGAGCACGCTCGCGCACGTCGAGCCCGAGCCGAGTGGAGCAGGCGCCGCATGAACCGCGCCCTCGAGCCGCGCCTGCTGCAGACGCCCGACGTGGCGAGCGCCGCCCGCGTCGGCGTCTCGCGCCCGCACGAATCGGCGCACCTGCACGTCGCCGGCAGTGCGCCGTACGTCGACGACCTGCCCGAGCTCGCCGGCACGCTCCACGCCGCGCTCGGCCTGTCGCCGGTCGCGCACGGCAAGCTCGTCGCGATCGATCGCGCGCGCATCGAGACGATGCCCGGCGTCGTCGCGGTGCTGGTCGCTGCCGACATCCCGGGCCCGAACGATTGCGGTCCGGTGATGCACGACGACCCGATCCTCGCCGACGGCTTGGTCCACTACCTCGGCCAGCCGGTCTTCGCGGTGATCGCCGAGACGCGCGACGCGGCGCGACGCGCGGCCGCGCAGGCCAAGGCGGCGCTGACGATCGAGCCGCTCGCACCGATCCTCACGCCGGTCGAGGCGCATGCGGCGAAAAGCTACGTGCTGCCGCCGATGCACCTCGCGCGCGGCAATGCGCGTGCGGCGATCGACGCCGCACCGCATCGGCTCGCCGACACGCTCGAGGTCGGCGGCCAGGAGCAGTTCTATCTCGAAGGCCAGATCTCTTACGCGGTGCCGCGTGAAGACCGCGGCATGCTCGTCCACTGCTCGACGCAGCATCCGAGCGAGATGCAGCACCTGGTCGCGAAGTGCCTCGGCCTCGCGTCGCACCACGTGCAGGTCGAGTGCCGGCGCATGGGCGGCGGCTTCGGCGGCAAGGAATCGCAGTCGGCGCTGTTCGCTTGCGTCGCGGCGATCGCAGCGAGACAGCTCGATCGCCCGGTGAAGCTGCGCCTCGACCGCGACGACGACTTCATGATCACCGGCCGCCGCCACTGCTTCCACTACGACTACGAAGTCGGCTTCGACGACGACGGCCTGATCCTCGGCGCCGAGCTGACGATGGTCTCGCGCGCCGGCTTCTCCGCCGATCTCTCGGGGCCGGTGATGACACGCGCGATCTGCCACTTCGACAACGCCTACTGGCTGCCCGACGTCGCGATCCACGGCTTCTCCGGCCGCACCAACACGCAGAGCAACACCGCGTTCCGCGGCTTCGGCGGGCCGCAGGGCGCGATCGCGATCGAGAACATCGTCGACTCGGTCGCACGCGCGCTCGGCAAGGATGCGCTCGACGTGCGCCGGCGCAACTTCTACGGCCCGAGCGCGCGGCCCGGCGATCCGGGCGAGCGCAATGTCACCCCGTACGGCCAGCTGGTCGAGGACAACGTCATCGTCGACCTCGTCGCCGAGCTCGAGTCGTTCAGCGGCTACCGCGCGACGCGCGAAGCGATCGACACGTACAACGCGATCAGCCCGGTGCTCAAGCGCGGCCTCGCGCTCACGCCGGTCAAGTTCGGCATCTCGTTCAACCTCGTCCACCTCAACCAGGCCGGCGCGCTCGTCCACGTCTACGGCGACGGCTCGGTGCTCGTCAACCACGGCGGCACGGAGATGGGCCAAGGGCTCAACACCAAGGTCGCGCAGGTCGTCGCGCACGAGCTCGGCATCGACTTCGCCGACGTCCGCGTCACCGCGACCGACACGCACAAGGTCGCCAACACCTCGGCGACGGCGGCCTCGACCGGCAGCGATCTCAACGGCAAGGCGGCGCAGGACGCGGCGCGGCAGATCAAGGACCGGCTCGTCGCCTTCGCGGCAGAGCGGCACGGCGTCGATGCGGCCGAGATCCGCTTCGCCGGCGGCAGCGTCGCGATCGGCGCGGCGAAGACGATAGGCTTTCGCGAGCTCGTCGTCGAGGCCTACATGGCGCGCGTCCAGCTCTGGTCCGACGGCTTCTACGCGACCCCGGGCCTGTCGTGGGACAAGGACGCGATGCAGGGCAAGCCATTCTTCTACTTCGCCTACGGCGCGGCCGCGAGCGAGGTCGTCGTCGACACGCTCACCGGCGAGTGGAAGCTGCTCGCCGCGCACGTGCTGCACGACGCCGGCCGCTCGCTCAACCCTGCCCTCGACATCGGCCAGGTCGAAGGCGCGTTCATCCAGGGCATGGGCTGGCTGACGATGGAAGAGCTCGTCTGGCACCCGAACGACGGCAGCGCGAAGGCGGGCCTGCTGCTCACGCACGCGCCGAGCACGTACAAGATCCCGACCGCCAACGACTGCCCGCCGGTGTTCGACGTGCGCCTCTGGAAGGACGGCACCGGCGCCGGCGACAACGCCGCCGACACGATCCATCGCAGCAAGGCGACCGGCGAGCCGCCGCTCTTGCTGCCCTTCTCGGTCTTCTTCGCGATCCGCGATGCGGTGTCGGCGGCGGGCGGGCATCGCGTCGATCCGAAGCTCACGGCGCCGGCGACGAGCGAGTCGATCCTGCGCGCGATCACCGCCGTGCAGGCGAGCGGGCGATGAGCGAGCTGCGCCTGCGCGATCGCGCCGCGGCCTGGCTCGCGGCCGGCGAGCGGGCGATCGTCGTCGAGGTCGTCGCGGCGCGCGGCTCGGTGCCGCGCGGCGTCGGCACGCGCATGCTCGTCGGCGGCGCCGACACGCTCGGCACGATCGGCGGCGGTCATCTCGAGCTGAAGGCGATCACGTCGGCGCGGGCAATGCTCGCGCGCGGCCCTTCAGCGCGCGAACAGCAGTCGTTCGCGCTCGGACCGTCGCTCGGTCAATGCTGCGGCGGCGCCGTGACGCTCGCCTTCGCGCCGCTCGACGGCGACGCGCTGGCGCGATGGCCAATGCGCACGCCGCTGTTCCATCTGCAGCTGCACGGCGCCGGCCACGTCGGCCGCGCCATCGCGACGCTGCTGGCCACGCTCGCCGTCGACGTCGACTGGTTCGACGAGCGCGACGAAGAGTTCCCGGCCACCACGACCCTCGACTCGCCGTGGCCGGAGCACATCCGCCGGATCTCCGCCGACACGGTCGAGCGCGAGGTCGCGAACGCACCGGCAGAGGCCTTCTATCTCGTCCTCACCCACGAGCACGCCCTCGACCTGCGCATCACCGAAGCGATCCTGCGCCGCGGCGACTTCGCCTTCTGCGGCCTGATCGGCTCGAAGACGAAGCGATCAAGCTTCGTGCGGCGCCTGGCCGAGCGCGGCGTCGACGCGGCCACGATCGCGCGGCTCACCTGCCCGATCGGCGTCGCCGGCATCGCGGGCCGCGAGCCGGAAGTGATCGCCGCGGCGGTCGTCGCGCAGCTGCTCGTGGTTGCAAGCGCAGCCGTGACGACGCGCCTGTCGCCGGCCGCGACGGTCGATCCGGCCTAGAAGCTGCCGAGCCCGCCGTCGACGAGCAGGTCGACGCCGGTGATGTACGACGCCGCGTCCGAGGCGAGGAAGAGCACAGTGGCGGTGACCTCGTCGGTCGTGCCGAAGCGCTTCATCGGATTACGCGCCGCCCACGCGACCTTCAGGTCGGCGACCTGCTGCGGCGTCATGACGCGATCGAAGATCGGCGTCTCGATCGGGCCGGGGCTGACGACGTTGACCCGGATGCCGCGCTCGACGAGCTCGGCGGCGATCGTCCGGCCGAGCGAGCGCACCGCCGCCTTGGTCGCGCCGTAGACCGATCCGAGCGGGTTGCCCTTGCCCGCGGCGACCGAGGCATTGAGCACGATCGCGCCGCCAGTGGCCATCAGCGGCACCGCCTTCTGCACGGTGAAGTAGACGCCCTTCACGTTGGTGTCGAAGGTGGTGTCGAACATCGCCTCGGTCGTCGCCGCCAGCGGTCCGAAGGTGCCGACGCCGGCGTTGGCGAACAGCACGTCGATCCGGCCGCCGCCGAACTCGCGCGTCGCCTCGATCACGCGATCGAGGTCGGCGAGGCTGGAAGTGTCGGCGACGATGCCGTGCGCCGCCGCGCCGAGCCGCGCGGCGCTGGCCGCGACGGTCTCCGCATTGCGACCGACGATGACGACGCGCGCTCCCTCGTCGACGAGCCCCTGTGCGACGGCCAGGCCGATGCCGCTGTTGCCGCCGGTGACGAGCGCGACCTTGCCTTCGAAACGTGCTGAGCCCATGCCTGTTCCTTCTGTGTGGACCGGATTGTGGACGCGGCGGTGCGCGGCGTATCGTCGGGACGACATCGCAACTCGCTCCGCACCGCACCGTGATCGACCTCCCGCCGCACATCGCCTCGCAGCTCGAGCGCATCCGCGCCCAGGTCGTGGCCGGCCGCCTCGAGTGGCAGGACAGCGACGCGCCGGTCGCGCACGTGCCGGTCGAGACCTACTTCAGTGCCGACGTGCGCGATGCGGAGGTCGAGCGGCTGTTCCGTCCGCTGCCCCTGATCGTCGGCCACGCGAGCGAGCTGCCGCCGGGCCACGTGCTCGCGCACGACGACTACGGCGTGCCGATGCTCCTCACCCGCGACGCCGACGGCACGTTCCGCGCGTTCCTCAACGTCTGCCGCCACCGCGGCATGCGCCTGGTCGAGGCGAGCGGCGCGGCGGTCGAGAAGAAGAGCATCGTCTGCCCGTACCACGGCTGGACCTATCGCCTCGCAGGCGAGCTGCGCCATCGGCTGCACGCGCAAGCGTTCGACGCCTGCGCCGCCGGCAGCGACAACCTCGTCGCGCTGCCCTGCGAGGAGCGCCACGGGCTGCTCTGGGTCGTGCCGACGGCCGGCGCGTCGATCGACGTCGCCGCCCATCTCGGCGGCCTCGACGGCGAGATGGCGTTCCTCGCTGTCGACGGGCTGCGCCACTTCCGCACCGTGCACGCCGAGTACCCGGCGAACTGGAAGCTGATCGTCGACGCGTTCCTCGAGGCTTATCACATCCGCGTCCTGCACAAGGACACGATCTATCCGTTCTTCGCGGACGGCCTGACCGCGACCGAGCGCTTCGGGCCGCACGTGCAGTCGCTGGTCGCGCGGCGCCGGGCCGAGGCCTGGGCGAAGGAGGCGGATGCGGCGATGCCCGCCGACATGGCGCAGCTCTGCGAGCTCGTCACGCCGAGCCACGTCGTGTTCCCGAACACGATCACGATCTTCCATCCCGACTACCTGAGCCTGGTCACGCTCTACCCGGTCGGTCCCGAGCGGCTGTCGTGGACGCACCGCATGCTGATCCCCGCCGACAAGGCGACGCCCGAGTGGGCGCCGCACTGGGACAAGACCTTCCGCCTGATCGAGCAGGGCGTGTTCCAGAAGGAAGACATCGCCTGCGCGGTCGGCATCCAGAAGGGCATGCGGAGCGGCGCCAACCGGTTCGTCACCGCCGGGCGCGCCGAGCAGGGCATCGGCTGGTTCCACGCCGACGTCGCGCGTCGGCTGGCACCGGCCCGATTCAGTCCGGCTTGACCTTCGCCCGCACGAGCACGGGCTTCCAGCGCTCGCGCTCGGTGGCGATGAAGGCAGCGAACTCGGCCGGCGAGCCACCGACGGCGATCGCGGCGTCGCTGTTGAGCCGCTCGAGCGCGGCCGGCTCGCGCACCGCGCGTGCAGCCGCGGCGGCGAGCTTGTCGACGTTCGCCTGCGCCATCGTCGCCGGCGCGAGCAGGCCGTACCACTGCGTCATCTCGAATCCGGGATAGCCCTGCTCGGCGACCGTCGGCACGTCGGGCAGCTGGGCGATGCGCTGCGTCGTGCCGGTGGCGATGCAGCGCAGCTTGCCGGCCTTGACGAACTGGATGATCGCCGGCGCGCCGACGGCCGCCGCTTGCAGCCGGCCGGCGAGCAGGTCGGTGAGCTGCGGACCGGTGCCGCGGTACGGCACATGGACGATGAAGATGCCCGTGGCCATCTTCAGGTATTCGAACGCGAGATGGCCGGCGCTGCCGTTGCCGGCCGAGCCGTAGTTCATCTGGCCCGGCTTCGCCTTTGCGAGCGCGACGAAGTCCTTCAGGTTCTTCACCGGCAGGTCGGGGTGCACGACATATAGGCTCGGCACCTTGGCCAACAGCGAGACCGGCTTGAAGTCCTTGATCGGGTCGTAGGGCAGCTTGTCGAAGATGAACGGATTGACCGCCAGCGTGCCGATGTGGCCGAGGATCACTGTGTGCTGGTCGGTCGACGAGCCGACGTCGGCCATCGCCACGTTGCCGGCGCCGCCCGGCTTGTTGTCGACGAAGACGCTCTGCCCGAGCAGCTTCGTGAGCTCGACCGCCGTCGATCGCGCGACGATCTCCGAGCTGCCGCCCGGCGCGAACGGGACCACGAAGCGGATCGGCTTGCTCGGCCAGGCCGCCTGGGCGCGTGACATCGACGGCAGGGCCGATGTGCCGAGCATGGCCAGAGTCAAGAGCGCATTGCGCCGCGAGCGAACGAGATCGCTCGAGGTCACGACGTCCTGCCGCTCACGGGGTCGAGAGCGCTGCAGCCGCGGCGTCCTGCTTGGCCTCGCGCGCGATCTCGGCGGCGGTGAGGCCACGGTCGTCGCGCAGGTCGCGCTGCGCGCCGCGCGTCAGCAGCAGCTTCACGGCGTCGACCTTGCCCTGGCCCGCGGCCCACATCAGCGCCGTGAGCCGATGCTCGTAGGTGGCGTTGACGTCGATCCCCGACGCGAGCAGCGCGTCGAGCGCGCCGGCGCTGCCCTGCCCGGCCGCGTAGACGACAGCGGGCTTGTTCATCCGGTCGACCGGATCGGTCTTCGCGCCGGCGGCCAGCAGGCGTCGCACGACCGGTTCGGTGCCCCCGTAGCTCGCGGCCATCAGCGGCGTGACGCCCTCGATCGAAGGCTGGTTGACGTCGGCGCCGCTCTTCAGCAGGGCCTCGACGATCGCGAGGTTGCCTTTTTCCGCGGCGAGCAGCAATGCCGTCTTGCCGAGGCGATTGCGCGACGACGGCACCGCGCCGGCGGCGAGCACGCGCTCGACTTGCGCGAGATCGCCCTGGCGCGCGCCGACGAGCAACTGCGCGTTCAGGTTGGGATTGGTGGGCGCCTGCGCGACGGCGCCCGTCGCGGCGGCCAGCAGCGTCGCCGCGCAGGCTGTCGCGACGACGCGTCGCATCCGTCTCCGATCGATGTTCATTGTCAAGTCCTCTTGCTGCACATGATGCGATTGCTGCGCCGCAGCGCGACAAACGAGTTGCATTGGGCCCGATTGTGAGTAACCTCGTCATCGAGAAAAACGCCACGCGCCTGCGACGCTTGGCGTTCAACGGCCCACCGCGAGACAAGGGTCGTGATCGATTCGCCATGACCGCACGAGGTCGACACGGTGATGTCCTGTCTCGCAACAACTGAGGAGAACCGAATGCGTCGAAACCCATCCCCGGCCCGTCTGTGGTCCGCCGTCGCCGCCGGCGCGTTGTGCGCCCTGTCGACCAGCGTCTTCGCCCAGGCCGAGATCTCGGGCCAGGCCGCCGCGACCGGCGCGCCCGTGCCGAAGAGCGTCTCCGTGTCCCAGGCGCGGCTCGACGGCGCCGACAAGGACGGCGTCAACTTCCTGCACTCCAACATGAACTACGCGCAGACCCGGTACTACCCGGCCGCGCAGATCACGAGCGCCAACGTCGCCAAACTGCGGCCCGCGTTCCAGTTCCAGACCGAGGTGCTCGAGTCGATGGAGACGGCGCCGATCGTGGTCGACGGCGTCATGTACATCACGACCTCGTACAACCACCTCTACGCGCTCGACGCGGCCACGGGCAAGGAGTTCTGGCACTACAAGCACAAGATGGGCTCGGTCACGACCTATTGCTGCGGCCCGAACAACCGCGGCGTCGCGGTGATGGGCGACAAGCTCTACATGGGTACGCTCGACGCCAAGCTGCTGGCCTTCGACGCCAAGACCGGCAAGGTGCTGTGGTCGACCCAGATCGCCGACCCGGAAGCGGGCTACTCGGAGACGATGGCGCCGGTCGCCGTCGACGGCAAGGTGCTGATCGGCACCAACGGCGGCGAGTACGGCATCCGCGGCTTCGTCAAGGCGTTCGACGCCAACGACGGCAAGCTGCTCTGGACCTTCGACACCATTCCCGAGCAGGGCCACGAAGGCACGTTCGCGACCAAGGACGCGACCCAGCGCGACCTGCACCGCGACATCGCCGCCGAGAAAGCGCAGCTCGCCAAGAACTCGGGCTTCTACAAGACCCTCGGCGGCGGCGTGTGGATGGCGCCCGCGGTCGACAAGGAATCGGGCACGATCTTCTTCGTCGTCGGCAACCCGAGCCCGGACCTGTACGGCGCCGAGCGGCCGGGCGACAACCTCTACACCGACTCGATCGTCGCCGTCGACCTCAAGACAGGCGCCAAGAAGTGGCACTACCAGTACGTGCCGCACGACGTCTGGGACCTCGACGCTGTCTCGCCCGTCATCCTCACCGATGCGATGGGCAAGGACGGCAAGATGAGGAAGGTCGCCATCCACGGCGGCAAGACCGGCCACGTCTACGTGCACGACCGCGCGACCGGCGAGCTTATCCGCTTCAGCGAGGCGATGATCCCGCAGGAGAACATGTGGGTCCTGCCGACCAAGGACGGCGCGCGGATGCTGCCGGGCGCCAACGGCGGCGTCGAGTGGAGCCCGATGGCGGTCAACCCGAAGCTGCGCATGGTCTATGCGGCCAACCTGCACCAGCCGATGACCTATCACGTCGAGCAGGCCGCCTATCCGGGCGGCAAGCTCTGGCTCGGCGGCGCGTTCAAGGTGATCCCGTCCGAGAAGCAGTGGGGGCGCCTGGCGGCCGTCAACCTCGACACCGGCAAGGTGGCCTGGAAGTTCGACACCGAGCAGCCGCTCATCGGAGGCGTGCTCGCAACAGCGGGCAACCTCGTCTTCAACGGCGAGGGCAACGGATTCTTCCGCGCCTTCGACGCCAAGACCGGCAAGAAGCTCTGGGAGTACCAGTGCGGCGCCGGCGTGAACGCCCCGGCGGTTTCGTATATGGTCGGCGGCAAGCAATACGTCGCGGTGGCCGCGGGCGGCAACACGCAGCTCGACTTCAAGCGCGGCAACAGCGTGATGGTGTTCGCGCTGCCCTGACCGATCGCTGCGACGGCGCGGCGACGCACGAAAGGATCGATCCTGAGAGCTCTCGCCGCGTCACTCTTCTCCTTCGCCGTCGCCGCCACGGCTCCGAACTTCAGCTCCGCCCAGGACGCCGCCCCCGCCAAGGCGGCGATCTGCGTCTCCTGTCATGGGGCCAGCGGCAGCCCGATCGACCCCGCGTACCCGATCCTCGCGGGCCAGACCGCACGGTACCTCTACCTCGAGCTGAAGGATTTCCAGGAGGGCCGGCGCAGCGATCCGCTGATGACGCCGATGGCCAAGGATCTGACGCGCGACGAGATGCACGAGCTCTCGGACTGGTTTGCGAAGCAGAAGCCCGCGCCGCAGAAGTTCAATCCCGATCCGGCCAAGGCCAAGCTTGGTCGCGCCAAGGCCGACGAGACGCTCTGCACCATGTGCCATCTCGGCGGCTTCCTCGGCCAGAACGAGATTCCGCGGGTCGCCGGTCAGAACTTCGCGTACATCGTCAAGCAGCTCACCGCGTTCAAGGAGCGCACGCGCACCAACGACGCCGGCAACATGACGAGCGTCGCCAACACGCTGAACGCGCAGGACATCGACAACCTCGCGCACTACCTCGTCGGGCTGTGACGAGTCGACGCAGCGGGCGCGATGACGATGTCGATTCCCTCCACGGCGTTGCGGAGCGACGGGCGCCCGCCGGTCGCATCGGCGATCGCGCAGGGCGAGACGCCGCGCCTGCGCTACACGCGCGTCGCCGCAGGGCTGCACTGGCTGATCGGGATCGCGCTCCTGGGCCAGGTCGCGTTCGGCTTCCTGCTCGACCAGCTCGCGCCACGCGGCACGCCCGCGCGGGCCGGCACGATCAACCTGCACAAGTCGATCGGCGTGGTGCTCGGCGTCCTGATCGTCGCCCGCATCGCATGGCGCCTGGCCCATGCACCGCCGGCCTGGCCGGGCTCGATGTCGCTCGCGCAGCAGCGCGCAGCGGCGCTCGGCCACCGCGCCCTCTACGCCAGCATGGCGGTCATGCCGCTGGCGGGCTACGTCGGCTCGAATTTCAGCAAGCACGGCATCCGCTTCTTCGGCACGCCGCTCGCGCCCTGGGGTCCCGACTGGCCGGCCGCCTACTCGTTCTTCGTCGGCGTGCATGTCGCGACCGCGTTCGTGTTCGCCGCTCTCATCGCCGGCCACGTCGCGATGGCGCTGGAGCATGTGCTGGTCGAACGCGACGGCATGTTCTCGCGCATCGTTCCGTGGACGTGATCGTGCTGGATCGGAGGCATCCATGAGTCTCGTGCTGTCGCGTCTCGGCGCGGCGCTGTTGCTGGCGGCGCCGCTGGCCACCATCGCCGCGCCTTTCGCCTACGTGCCGAACGAAGGCTCGGGCACGCTCAGCGTCATCGACACCGCGACCGATCGCGTCGTCGCCGACATGGCCGTCGGCACCAAGCCGCGCGGCACGGTGGTCTCCGCCGACGGCCGCATCGCCTATGTGAGCGACCAGCCGAACGGCGAGCTCGTCGTCGTCGACCTCGTGGCGAGGAAGCGCATCGGCGCGGTCGCGGTGGGCGCGTCGCCCGAAGGCGTCGCCATCTCCGCCGACGGGCGCTGGGTCATCGCCGCGGTCGAGGAGACGAACGAGATCGTCTTCGTCGACACCGCGACGCGGACCCGCGCCTTCGTGGTCAAGGTGCGCGGCAAGAATCCGGAGCATGCCGTCTTCACGCCCGACGGCCGCTATGTCTTCGTGAGCGCCGAGGACGGCCAGGCGGTCGACGTCATCGACGTCGCCCAGCGCGCCCAGGTCGCGCAGATCCCGGTCGGCGTGCGCCCGCGCGGAATCGGCTTCTCGCCGGACAGCACGCGCGCCTACGTCGCCGCCGAGACCTCGAACGAGCTGTACGTGATCGACGCGCGAACCTTCGTCGTGCTTGCGCGCATCCCGGCCGGACTGCGCAGCAACGGCGTCGCGGTCCATCCCGACGGCTCGCGCGTCTACGTCTCGAATGGTGGCGACGCCACCGTGTCGGTCATCGACATCGCGAGCGGCAAGGCCGTGGCGACGGTGCCGGTCGGGCAGCGCCCGTGGAACATGGCACTGACACCCGACGGGCGCAAGCTCTATGTCGCCTGCGGCCGGTCTGGCGGCGTCTCCGTCATCGACACCGCGTCCGCCACGAAGATCGCCGACGTCGCGACCGGCAAGCTGCCATGGGGCGTCGCCATCCGTTGATCGCGGGTCGCGACCCTGGCCTTGCCGACGATTCTCGCCCAGGCTGCGCCGCGCGCATGCGACGAGGGACGCTGACGTCGATCGTCCTGGCGGCGACGACGGCGCCGCTCCTCGCGCTCGCAGCCGAGGAACCCCCGCGTGACGCGACCGCGATCCTCGCGCCGGTGCAGGTCATCGGCCTGACCCCGCTACCCGGCCTCGAGCTGCCGCAGGACCGGATCGCCGCGCCGGTCCAGACCGCCACGTCGACCCAGATCGAGCGCAGCGGCGCGCTCTCGATCGCCGACTTCATGAGCCGCCGCTTCGGCAGCGTCCACGTCAACGACATCCAGGGCAATCCGCTCCAGCCCGACGTGAGCTACCGCGGCTACACCGCCTCGCCGCTGCTCGGCACGCCGCAGGGGCTCTCGGTGTACGTCGATGGCATTCGACTCAACCAGCCGTTCGGCGACATCGTCAGCTGGGACCTGATGCCGCGCTCGGCGATCGCGTCGATCGCGCTGATGCCGGGCTCGAACCCGCTGTTCGGCCTCAACACCCTCGGCGGCGCCCTCGCCGTGCGGACCAAGGACGGCTGGAGCCATCCCGGAAGCTCCCTGCAGCTCACGGCCGGCAGCCACGGCCGCGCCCAGACCGAGGTCGAGAGCGGCGGCAGCAACGCACGGGGGCTGGCCTGGTACGGCACCGCCAACGTCTTTCGCGACAGCGGCTGGCGCGACGACTCGCCGTCGCGCCTCGGCCAGCTCTTCGGCAAGGTCGGCTGGCGCTCCGGCGCGACCCAGGCCACGCTGACCGCCAGTGCTGCCTCGACCGACCTGCACGGCAACGGCCTGCAGGACGAGCAGCTGCTCGACGCGCGCCGCGCGAGCATCTACACCCGGCCCGACCAGACGCGCAACCGCGCCGAAACGCTGAGTCTGGCGCTGTCGCACGAGCTGTCGCAGCGGTGGTCGGTGTCTGGCCACGCGTATGTCCGCCGCATCGACACCCGCACGGTCAACGGCGACATCAACGACGCATCGCTCGACCAGGACGTCTACGGTCTCGCGCCGGCCGACCGCGCCGCGCTTGCCGGCGCCCGCATCGCTGCACCGGCGATCGTCGATCCGGCGACGACGCCGTTCCCGAGCCTGCGCTGCATCGCCCAAGCGCTGCAGGCGGGCGACATCGGATCGGCCTGCAACGGCCTGGTCAACCTGAGCCGCAGCCGGCAGACGAATGGTGGCCTCGCGGCACAGGCGAGCGGTCGCATCGCGACCGGTGCGAGCACGCACCAGGTCGTCGTCGGCGCGGCTCTCGACCTCAGCCGGACCCGCTTCACGCAAAGCTCGCAAGCCGGCTTTCTCCTGCCCGACCGCAGCGTCGTCGGCGCCAATGCATTCCTGCGCGGACACGGCATCGCCGTCGACGACAGCCTTGCGGACGACGCCGTCGGCCTCGACGCGCGCACGCGCACCGCGAGCGTCTTCGTCGCGGACACGGTGTCGATGCCTGGCGACGTGCACCTGACCCTGGCAGGACGCTACGACCGGACGACGGTGCGCAACCGCGACGCGCTGCGCAGCGCGCCCGATCCGGGATCGCTCGACGGCGACCACGTGTTCGCGCGCCTCAATCCTGCACTCGGCCTGAACTGGAATCCGAGCCAGGCCGTGCGCTTCTACGTCGGCTACAACGAAGGTAGCCGCACGCCGACGGCGATCGAGCTCGGCTGCGCCAACCCCGAGCAGCCGTGCAAGCTGCCCAACGCACTCGCCGGCGATCCGCCGCTGAAGCAGGTGGTGGCGCGCACGATCGAAGCTGGGGCCACGGGCGGGATCGGGCCGCGCACGACCTGGCGCGCCGGCGTGTTCCGAGGCTCGAACGGGAACGACCTCCTCTTCGTCAGCAGCGACGCCTCGGGCCACGGCTACTTCCGCAACTTCGGCCGCACCCGGCGCCAGGGCATCGAGCTCGGCGGCGCGACCGCGGCCGGACCGCTCTCGCTCGATCTCGCCTGGACGCTCCTCGACGCGCGCTTTCGCAGCGCCGAGAGGGTCAACGGCGCAGGCAACAGCAGCAACGACGACGGTCCCGGGCTCGATGGCTCGATCGCCATCCAGCCGGGCGACCGCCTGCCGCTCGTCCCGCGGCAGATCTTCAAGGCCGGCCTGGCCCTCGCGATCGACGCACGCACGCGCATCGATGCCGACCTGGTCGCGATCTCGTCGAGCACTGCGCGCGGCAACGAGAACGGGGCCCATGTCGCCGACGGCACGTTCTACCTCGGGCCGGGCCGGTCGCCTGGCTACGGCGTCGTCAACGTCGGCCTGGAAGCGGGCGTGGCGCGCGGGCTCGTGCTCATCGGCCGGATCGGCAACCTGTTCGACCGCCGCTACGACACCGCCGCTCAACTGGGCGCGACCGGCTTCGACGCCTCGGGCCGCTTCGTCGCCCAGCCGCTGGCTGCCAACGGCGGCGGGCGCTTTCCGCTGCGCGGCTCGACCTTCTTCGCGCCGGGCGCGCCCCGGCTCTTCACGGTCGGCGTTCGCTACACGTTCGACTGAGCCGGGGTGCGCCGCGGAGGGCGCTCCCCGGAGGGAATGTGCCGGCGGCGCCGGCCGGGCCGGTGGGCCACGGTATTCTCCCGCCCATGTACATGCGGTTCTTCGGCCTGAAGCAGCAGCCGTTCTCGCTCGCGCCGGATCCACGCTACCTCTACATGAGCAAGCGCCACCGGGAGGCGCTGGCGCACCTGCTCTACGGCGTCGGCGGCGGTGGCGGCTTCGTGCTGCTCTCGGGCGAGATCGGCGCCGGCAAGACGACCGTCTGCCGATGCTTTCTCGAGCAGATCCCGAAGCGCTGCAACGTCGCCTACATCTTCAATCCCAAGCTCACGGTGATGGAGCTGGTGAAGTCGATCTGCGACGAGTTCCACGTGCCGATCGACCTTGCCGACGGCCAGCCGACCACAGTCAAGACCTACGTCGACGCGCTCAACGATTTCCTGCTCAAGACCCATGCGGTCGGCCAGAACAACGTCCTCATCATCGACGAGGCCCAGCAGCTCTCGGCCGAAGTGCTCGAGCAGCTGCGCCTGCTCACCAACCTCGAGACCAACGAGAGGAAGCTGCTGCAGATCGTGCTGATCGGCCAGCCCGAGCTGCGCACGATGCTCGACCGCCCCGACCTCGAGCAGCTCGCGCAGCGCGTGATCGCGCGCTTCCACCTGCAGGCGCTGTCGCTGAAGGAGACCGAGCACTACATCCGCCATCGCCTGTCGGTCGCGGGCATGACGCGGGCGCTGCCCTTCGACCGCCCGGCGCTGCATCGCATCCACGAGATCGCGCGCGGCGTTCCTCGGCGGATCAACCTGCTCTGCGACCGGGTGATGCTCGGCGCCTACGCGCACGGCAAGCAGACCATCGACGTGCCGATGATCGAGAAGGCGGCGCGCGAAGTGTTCGGTCGCGCGGAGGTCAACGGCCCTGCCAGCGCGTTGACGGCGGGCTCGGGCCGCGGCCTGGGTTTCATCGTCGCGGGCTCACTCGCCCTCGGCGCGTTGGCGGCCTTCGGTCTGTTCACCGGCTGGCGCTACGTCACGGCACCGGCCGCGGTCATTCCCGTCGCGGCGGCATCGGCGGCGCGAGCGCCGGCGGGTGGTGCCGCGAGCGCAACCGCGGCGAGCCGCGTCGCGGCCTCTGCCGGCGCGACCGCGGCGAAGGCCGGCTTCGCGCTCGACGCAATCAGCGGCCGTCCGACTCTCGGCGCTGCATCGGCCGCGAGCCCTGTCGCCTCGGCGCCCGGCAACGGCGTCGCGTTGCTCGCGAGCCCATCGGCCGCGCCGATTCCCGTCGTAGCCGCCGGCCGGACGCTCGACGCCGTCGCCTTCGCCGCGCAGCTCACCGGCTTCGAGCAGGACGAGCGATCGGCCTGGCGCGAGCTCGCGCCGCTCTGGGGCATCGATGCCGGCAGCGCCGATCCGTGCGCCGCCGCCGCGAAGCAGCAGGTGCGCTGCGCGCGGTTCGCGAGCACGCTGCCGCTGCTGCGCCATCTCGCGCGCCCCGGCGTCGTCGCCTTGCGCGACGGCAACGGCCACACCGTCTACGCGACGCTCGTCGGCCTCGGCGACAAGACCGTGACGGTGCGCGCGGGCGACCAGACCCTCGTCGCCCAGACTTCCGCCTTCGTGAAGGCATGGCGCGGCGAGTTCGGCACGCTCTGGCGCACGCCTGCGGGCTACGTCGCGCCGGTCTCGGAAGGCACGTCGGGGCCCGTCGTCGACCGACTCGCGGCGCAGATCGCGCGCGTCGACAACGAGCCGCTGCCCGAGACCTCGCAGCCGATGGACGCAGCCCTGCGCATCCGCGTCGCGCGCTTCCAGGCAAAGAACGGCCTGACGGCGGCCGGCCGCGCCGGGCCGACGACCTTCATGCAGCTCAACCGCGCGACCGGCATCGACGAGCCTCGCCTCGGCGGCGACGGCGTCGCACCCTGAGGCACCGGAGGCCACCGCCATGTCGTACATCCTCGATGCCCTGCGCCGCGCCGAAGCCGAGCGCGAACGCGGCGCCGTGCCGGGCCTGCAGTCGCAGCAGCAACAGATCGAGACAGAAGACGACGCGCCGACGCGATCGCGCACGCTCGTCTGGGCGGTCATCGGCCTGGCTTTCGCGTTGATCGCGACGCTCGCGTGGACGCTGCTCGGTGGCAGCACGCCGGCGCGTCAGATCGCCGAAGGTCCGGTGACGGCCGCGCCGGCCGCCGCACCGGTCGCGACGGCCGCGCCCGTTCCGCAGTCGCTCGCCGAGATCGCCGCCGCGCCGCCGCCGGCGACCGTGCCCACACAGACTGCGACGCCATCACCGACGATGACGCAGCCGGTCCGGATGCCGATGGCGACACAGCCTGCGCCGCGCCCCGTCGCAGTCGCGCCTGCGAAGGTCGCGCCGCAGGTGGCGCTCGCGACGCCGAGGGTCGAGGTGCCGAAGCCCGCGATGGCAGCAGCCTCCGAGCCTCGCATCTACGCGCAGTCGGAGCTGCCCGCAGACATCCAGCGCGAGTTGCCGCGCGTCGCGATCAACGGCTCGAGCTATTCGGGCGATGCCGCGAGCCGCATGGTGATGATCAACGGCCAGGTCTTCCACGAAGGCGACCAGCTCTCGGCCGGGCTCGTGCTCGACAAGATCCGGCGCCGCTCGGCCGTGCTCGCCTACAAGGGCTTGCGCTACGAAGTGATGTTCTAGTCGGACGCGCCGGTCCCCACATGCTCGTCGTCTGCCCGCACTGCCTCGCCGCCAACCGCGTGCCCGCCGAGCGCACCTCCGAGGATCCGGTGTGCGGCAAGTGCGGCCGCGCCCTGCTCGACGGCGTGCCCGTCGTCCTCGACGACGCGACCTTCGCGCGCTTCGTCGAGCGCAGCGAGCTGCCGGTCGTCGTCGACTTCTGGGCGTCGTGGTGCGGCCCGTGCCGCGCGATGGCGCCGCAGTTCGAGGCCGCGGCAAAGCAGCTGAAGGGCCGCGCCGTGCTCGCCAAGGTCGACAGCGACGCGAGTCCGCAGACGTCGGCGCGCTTCGCGATCCGCAGCATCCCGACGATGGTCAAGCTCGAATCGGGGCGCGAGACGAAGCGCCAGTCGGGCGCGGTGCAGTCGGCGCAGATCGTCGCCTGGGTGCGCGCGGCGGCCTAGCGTCCGTCCCGATGACCGGTGCGGCCCGGCTGCGCACAATCGATCGACACGACTCGGGAGACGGCATGGCGGCGATCGGATTCATCGGTGCATCGGGCTTGATGGGCCACGGCATGGCGAGGAACCTGCTCGCCAAGGGCCATTCGTTGACGCTCACCGTGCACCGCAACCGCGAGCGCGTCGCCGACCTGCTCGCCGCCGGCGCGGTCGAGACGAAGTCGCCTGCCGAGCTCGCGGCTGCGAGCGAGATCGTCTTCCTCTGCGTCACCGGCTCGCCGCAGGTCGAGGCCTCGCTCGAAGGGCCGCTCGGCCTGCTCGCCGGTGCGCGGCCGGGCCTCGTCGTCGTCGACTGCTCGACGAGCGAGCCGGACTCGACCGCGCGCCTGCGCGACGTCGCCGCGAAGGCCGGCGTGCTGCTCGTCGACGCACCGCTCGCGCGCACGCCGATCGAGGCCGAGGCGGGCAGGCTCAACGTCATGGTCGGTGCCGACGACGCGACCTTCGCCCGGCTCGAGCCGGTGCTTCACGCGTTCGCGGAGAACGTCTTCCATGTCGGCGCGCCGGGCGCGGGCCACATCGTCAAGCTGCTCAACAACTTCATCGCGCAGGCCATCTGCACGGCGACCGCCGAAGCCTTCGCCGTCGGCCAGCGCGCAGGCATCGATCCGCAGAAGCTGGTCGACATCGTCTCGGTCGGCGCCGTCAACTCGGGCCTTTTCCAGATGATGTCGAAGACCTTGCAGGGTGACCTCGGCGCGCTCCGCTTCGAGCTCGACAACGCGAGGAAGGACGTGCGCTACTACACCCACCTCGCCGAGGGCCTGGCGATCCCGACCATCGTCGGCGAAGCGGTGCACCAGTCGCTCGTGATCGCGAGCGCCCTCGGGCACGGCAAGAAGTTCGTGCCGTCCTTGGTGGAAGCGCAAGAGCAGCTCACGGGCGCCAAGCTGATCCCGTGACGGCGACCGCGGCCGCCCGGGCCGACGAGGCGCCGGGTGCATGGACCGTGGTGTGGGCGGCATTCGGCTGCGTCGCGGTCATCTTCGGCGTCGCGTATTCCTTCGCCGCGTTCTTCCGCTCCTTCGGCGCCGAGTTCCACGCCGAGCGCGCCGACGTCTCGCTCGTCTTCGGCATCTCGGGGCTGATCTACTTCCTGCTCGGCGCCGGCGCCGGGGTGCTCGCCGATCGCTTCGGTCCGCGCCTGGTGTGCACCGCGGGCATGACGATCATCGCGGCTGGTCTGTTCGCGAGCAGCCTCGCGCAGTCGATGGCGGCGATCTACATCGCGTGGGGCGCGGGCCTCGGCGTCGGCATCGGCCTCGTGTATGCGCCGTCGATCGCCAACGTGGCGCCGTGGTTCGTGCAGCGCCGTGCCTTCGCGGCGGGCATCGCCAGCGCGGGCATCGGCGTCGGCACGCTCGCCGTGCCGCTTCTCGCGACGACCGCGATCGACGCGCTCGGCTGGCGCCACGCGCTGCAGGCGATCGCCGCCGGCGTCCTCGTCGTCGGCATCGGCTCGGCATTGCTGCTGCGCCGGGCGCCGGCGCGCGGTGCGCCCGGCACCGCCGCCGCCGGCCTGTCGCTGAAGGAAGCGCTGCGCAGCCATCGCTTCTGGTGGATGTACCTCGCCTGCGTGCTCGCCGCGCCGGCGATGTTCATCCCGTTCGCCCACGTCTCGGCGGCGGCGCGCGATCTCGGCATCGGCGACGCGCGCGCAGTCGGCCTCGTCGGCCTGATCGGCGCCGGCAGCATCGTCGGCCGATTCGCCATCGGCGGCCTCGCCGACCGGCTCGGCCGCGTCGCCAGCATCGCCCTGCTCGAGGCCTCGCTCGGCGCGAGCTATCTGCTCTGGCTCGGCGCTGGCGGCTACGTCGCGCTCGCGATCTTCTCGCTCTGGCTCGGCCTCAGCTACGGCGGCATCGTCTCGCTGATGCCCGCGATCTGCATGGATCTGTTCGGCGCGCGCGCCGTCTCGAGCATCCTCGGCGCGCTCTACAGCGGCGCCGCCTTCGGCAACCTGCTCGGCCCGGTGCTCGCCGGTGCGGTGTTCGATCGCAGCGGCAGCTACGTGCCGGTCATCTGGGCCTGCGTGATCCTGTCGTCGAGCTCGGCGATCGCCTCGGCGCAGCTGCTGCGCGATCGCAGGCCGCTCTACTGATCGTTGCTACGAGCCGTAGCGGACGCGATAGATCGCTCCGGCCAGGTCGTCGCTCACCAACAGCGATCCGTCGGGCAGTGGCAGAACGTCGGCGGGCCTGCCCCACACCGTTTCGCGACCGCTGTCGTCGACCTGCAGGAAGCCGTGCAGGAAGGGCTCGGGCGATCCGGCGCGGCCCTCACCGTCGATGGCGACCCGCACGACCTGGTAGCCGCTCTTCTTCGACCGGTTCCACGACCCGTGCTCGGCGATGAAGGCATTGCCGCGGTACGCCGCCGGGAACTGCGTGCCGGCATAGAAGCGCATGCCGAGCGCCGCGACGTGGGCGCCGAGCAGGGCAGCCGGCGCCGTGAACTCGCTGCACGCGCGCTGCTTGCCGAACTGCGGATCGGGCGTGTCGCCCTGGTGGCAGAACGGGAAGCCGAAGTGATCGCCGACGCGGCCGACGCGATCGAGCTCGTCGGCGGGCAGGTCGTCGCCGAGCAGGTCGCGGCCGTTGTCGGTGAACCAGAGCGACTGGTCGGCCGGGTTCCAGTCGAAGCCGACCGAGTTGCGCACGCCGCGCGCGACGGTCTCGATCGGACCGCCGCCCGCCGCGATGCGCTGAATCACGCCGTGGCGATCGTCGGGCTGGCAGATGTTGCACGGCGCGCCGACCGGCACGTAGAGCTTGCCGTCGGGCCCGAAGGCGATGAAGCGGCGGCCGTGGTGCGCGTCCGACGGGAACGCGTCGCTGACGACGACGGGCGCGGGCGGCCGGGCGAGGCGATCGTCGATGCCGTCGTAGCGCAGCACGCGCGCCGAGGCACCGACGTAGAGCTTGCCGTCGCGCCAGGCCACGCCCGACGGCGTGTCGAGGTTGGTCGCGATCGTGCGCGCGTTGCCGCGTCCGCTGGCGCCGTACTCGACCGCGTAGACGCTGCCGGCGCGCGCGCTGCCGACGTAGACGACGCCCGAGTCGTCGCCGTGCCGGCCGAGCGTCATCTGGCGTGCGTTCGGCACGGCGTCGGTGAGGAGCTCGACGCGAAATCCCGGCGGCATGCGCAGCTTGTCGATGTCGCCAGCGGCGTGGACGCTCGCGACCCCTGCGATGGCGAGGACGAACGCCGCGGCGAGGTTGCGCACGGATCCGCGGCGCACTCGGCGAGTGGAAGATGAAGGCATGCGCACTCTTGGCTATCCGCGTGCCATCGCATCGACGCGCGCACCGGCGACGCCGACCTTCTCGCCCGCCGCGAGGATCTCGCCCCAGGTCACCGCATCGATCGCGATCCCCTCCGCGAGCCTCTTGGCGCGCGTCTCGCGCTCCGGCTCTCCGGGCGTGCGCACGCGCCCGACGCCCGGCTGCGGCGGCGACGCGGTGGAGTAGGCGACATAGCCCTCCATCTCGCGCGCGAGATTCGCCGCGGTGCCGAGGCGCTGCGGATCGACCAGGATCGAGAACATGCTGTTGAGGACGCGCCGCCGGCCGTCGGTGATCGGTCGCGCGGTCTCGCCCCCGGCGAGCGCACCGCCGAGCAGCTCGCAGATCAGCGCCAGCCCCGAGCCCTTGTGCTCGCCGAAGGGGAGCAGCGCGCCGATCGGCTCGATCACCGTGTAGCGCGGATTGGTCGTCGGCTCGCCCTTGTCGTCGATCAGCGTGCCGGGCTCGACCGACTCGCCCTTGTTGTGGGCGACGCGCGTCTTGCCCTGGGCGATCTTGCTGGTCGCGAAGTCGAGCACGATCGGCTCGCTGCCGGGACGCGGAATGCCGACGCAGAACGGATTGGTGCCGATGCGCGCGTCGCGGCCGCCGAACGGCGCGACGATCGGCCGCGACAGCACGTTGACGAAGTGGATCGAGACCAGGCCGCTGGCGATGCACTGCTCGGCCCAGTGGCCGATCCGGCCGAGATGGTGCGAATGCGCCAGGCCGACGACGCACACGCCGTGCTCCTTGGCGCGCGCGATGGCGAGCGCCATCGCCTCGCTGCCGATCACCTGGCCGTAGCCGCGCTGGCCGTCGAGCGTGAGCAGCGCGCCGCTGTCCTGGCGCACTGCCACGTGAGCGTTGACCGCCAGGCCGCCTTCGAGCACCGCGTCGATGTAGCGCGGCACCATGCCGACGCCGTGCGAGTCGTGGCCGCGCAGGTTGGCCTCGACGAGGTTGTCGGCGACCTGGGCGGCCTCCGCCTCGTGCGAGCCTGCGGCGGCGACGATGGCGCGAATGGCGGCCGCGAGCGGCCCGGAGCGCACGGTGTGGATGTCGGTCATGGTGGACGCGGATGGGTGGTGGAACCGCCAAGCGTAACAAGGGCGGGAAACCTCATGCCTGCAATACACGCGAGCTCGAGAGGTGGCACAGTCGTGACGTCGTCGCACAGACGACAGTCGCTGGAGGAATCACCATGCGGACCATCGCCTTTCTCGCCGTCGTTGCTTTGGCGGGCAGCCCGGTCGTCGCTCTGGCCGAAGCGCCGGCGACGTCGCAGATCCTGCTCCAGCGCACCTCCGACGGCCGCGTCCTCTTCACCGATCGCGCGGCGCCGGGCGCGAAGACAGAGCGCTCGTGGCAGATCGAGCGCGAGGATCCCGCGGCAGCACGCCGGCGCGCGCTCGACGTCCAGGTCGAGGCCCAGCTCGTGAGCGAGCGCGTCGAGCGCCGCATCGCGGCGCAGCAGCGTGCACTCGACGAGGACATGCAGCGCCGCAACATGGCGCTCGAGCGCGATCGCGTCGTCGCGTACGGCGACGATCCGTATGCCGACGGCCTCGTGGTGTTCGCTCCGAGCCGCAGCTACGGGCCGCATCGCCACCACGGCTCGCGCATGGACCAGCGCCCCGGCCGCGATGGCCGCTGGCC
>JAYTHL010000327.1:0-13170 GCA_043732605.1 Rhizobacter sp.
AACGGTCCAGTTCCCGGATACGCCTTGCTCGGCCTGGACGGCAGGATTCGGATAGCTTCCCATCTCGAATTCTTCATCAAGGGAACGAACGTGCTGAACCGCCGCTACTCGACATTCGCGACGTTGGGGCAGAACGTCTTCACGGGACTTGGCGGAACATTCGATGCCACTGGTTCGACCTGGCGCAACGAGCAATTCCGGTCTGCGGGAATCCCACGGGGCATATGGGTCGGTCTCACCTACGAGTTCGGCGCACGACCGACTCCTAGGCCGCCTGGCTGATGCAAACCGGCAAGCTCGTGGTAGCTGTGGCGTTGCATGCGTCGCCGTGCACGTCTGGGCTGATGCCGGCATAGTCAGCCAGCTCGCGCCGGTCGTGGTTGCCGCGACCCGCATGGGGAGTGCGGCGTTCTGGACACTCTGGCTCTCTGCGATCCCGATGGCCACCGCTTCGAGCTCGAAGTTCGAGGCGAAGTCGACGCCACATCCGCGGTCAGGCAACCCAACGCCGAATATGGACGGCGAACCGGTCACGTCGGTCGTAGGCCTTGAGCACGCCGATCGCGAAGCGGGTACAGAGCGCTCAGGCCGTCCTCGTGAGGCGAGGTCTCGCCCTGCCGCGCTCGAAGTCCGCGTCGGGCGACCTGCCAGAGTGCATGGCCCTGCCAAGGCGAGGTGCGTCCGCCACCATACAGACTGCGCTCGAGCAAGCTGAGTTCGGTCGTACCCTCGTCGAGGCGGGACGCCAATGCGCCGAGGCTGCGAGGGGGATCGTTGGGCCACTGCGCTTGCGCCAGATCGAGCAGCGCAGTCATCGCGGCGTGGCGGTCGTTGCCGGAACAGGCTCGGCGTAGCGCCCGCAGGCTGATCGCTCTTGCGGGTACCGGCGCGACCGTGTTCGATCGGTCGCCGCTTTGCGGCCGACGCCGCCGGCGCCCGACAGCGAGTCCGAGCGCCACGAGGAGCGCCGTCAGCAGCGCGCCGACCATGAGCTGAACACGATGCTCGTGCACGTGCCACGCGACGTCCGCTCCGCTGATCGGCGGCGACTGATGTGCGGTCAGGGGGACGGCGGGTGTCGGTGCGGGCTGGCCTGCAGGTCCGCTCATCGTTGCAACGCCCGCCACGCCCGGCGCGACGCTGAAGGAGAGCGCCGGCAGGATCGCGCTGCGCGACCGGTCGCTGCCGACGTCCCACCAGTCCAATGCGACAGGCGGCACATCGAGCCTGCCTTTGGCGTTCGGGATGTAAGTCAGCTTCTGGGTGCTGATGCCGAAGATCGTCTTGCCGTCGGTCCGGCTCTGGTTGTCGGCCGCTTCCGGGTACAGGCGGGCGTTGGCAGGTTGCCCGAGCGACAGCGGCGGGATCTGCGAGGCCGACAGGCCCTTGGCTTCGACAGTGATCGTCCGCGTCGCCGGCTCGCCTGCCTTGAGCTCTGGCGGGTTGTCCTGCCAGCTGTCGTGCAGCGTGATGGCCTCGGCCGGAAGCCAGTCGGCATGTGCTGCGGCCGCCGGTCGCGGCTTGACCCCGAGCACGACCTCCTTGCCTTGTACGGCCACCGGCTGCGTCGCTTCGCCGAACGGCGTGCCGGAGGCGAGGCCCTTGAAGAGCGGATCATTGCCCAGAGGAGATTGGCGCAGCATGCGGGCGAAAAGATCGTCGCCAGGATTGGCATCGTCTTGTCGCTGGGCCTCCCCGCCCTGCGGCAAGACCTGGCTGCCGCTGAACGACAGCGGCGGAATGCGCAAGGTGCCGCTCTTCTCGGGAGCGATGGCGTAGGTTCTCTCGAGCACGTTGTAGCTGCGCCCGTTGCGTATCGCGGTGCCGTGCTTGTCGGCCCCCAACTGCTCGACGACGGCATCGGCAGGGTCCGGCGCGGCGAGCTCGCCCTTCTGGATGCTGTCGTCGTAGTAGAGACGCACGGTATACGGCGTCTGTTGCTGCACATAGACGGAGCGACCTGCAGCGCCGGCTTCGATCTCCACGAAGACGTGCTCCGCAACCTGCGCCGCCGCCCGCGGCGACATCGCGCCGATGTCGACATCCAGCGGTGCGGTCTGTTCGCTGCCGAGAGCGATGGCGGGGATGACGAGCTTGCCCGCATGGCGCGGCTGCAGGCGAACGGACCAGCGCATGCGATCGGAGCGTCGACCGTTGACGAAGCTCGTCTCGCTCTGGCTTGCCGAGCCCAGGACGACGAAGTCCTTTTGCAGCGGCGCGAGATCGGGCTGCGCGCCCGCCTGCGCGCCGTCGCTCTCGATAGCGAGCGTGACCGTGTCGCCCGCGCTGACCGTGTTTCGTTCCAGCCGCGCTTGTACGGCGGCCTGGCTCACCCCCGGCTGAAGAAGCATGAGGACGCCGCAAAGCGCGATGCCAGCGCCCTGAAGTCGCGATGAATCTCGCTTCGGATTCGACATGTTCGTCCTCGTTCCGCTAGGGGGTGCCGTCGGCGGAATGCTGCGCGCGCTGGCGGTATTGGTAGAGGAACTTGCGACGAAGCAGACCGCCCGGATCGTCGGGGATGCGGCGCAGCCACTGCTCTGCCGCCAACTGCTCTTCGCTCGGCAACGGCTGTGCGCTGCTCGAAGCGTCGGCCGCGCCTTGCCGTGGCTTCGCGCCGGCCGACGGGCCGTCGGCGGCCGGGTTGCCTCCGGAAGCGGCCTGTTCGCTGCCGTTGGATCCGCCTTTCGAGCCCTGCGCTGCGAGCTGTTTCGCGGCGTCAGCAAATTCGTTGCCTGGCTTCTTCTGCGATGACCCCGAGGCATCTGCCGCATTCTTCGGCTCGCTGTCGCGACCGGCCATAGCACCTGGGGACGAGCCCTTCTGGCTCGCGCCGGAAGCCGGCTCCTTGCCCCGCGAATCGGCCGGGCCCGCGTTCGCCCGAGCCGGCGGCGGCGTTTGACCCGACGTGTTGCCCTGCGCGTCTTGGCTGCCTCCTCCCGGCGTGGCCGAGCTCGAGGACTGGCCCTGCTTCTGGCCCGTCGACGAGCTCTTCCCGTCGCTCTGGCCCGAGCCGTTCTGCTGGGCTTCGCTCTTCGAGCTCGAACCCTGCTGACTCGACTTTTCCTGGTCCGACGGCTGCTGATCCTTCCCGCCCTGATTTTTCTCCTGCTCCTTCTGCTGCTGCTTCAGGAGCGCCTCGACGGCCGCCTTGTTGACGCGCGCGTCGTCGTTGCCGGGATCTCCTTTCAGTGCCTTGTCGTAAGCCGAGATCGCGTCGGGATAGCGCCCCAGCCTGGCCAGAGCATTGCCGCGGTTGTAGTCGGCTTCGGCGCCCGGAGCACGGCTGAAGTCGTCCAGCGCCAGCTGATAGTTCCCGCGCTTGTATTGGGCGCTGCCGCGCCGACCGGCATCGGTCGCCAACTGCGCCGCCTTCGCGTAATCCCCGGCGCTCAGCGATCGCGCCGCCTGCTGGTCCGGCCGCTGCCACAGGTCGCCCCAGGTCGAGGCCATCGCATCGTGCGGCTGGATCATGAGCATCGGCAGCAGCAGCGCGCTCAGCAACCAGTCGCGGCGGAATGCCAGCGCCGCCAGCGGCAGCAGCAAGAGGGCGAGCAGCGGGCCTTCCTCCTTCCAGCCCTGCGCCGTCAGATCCGATCGTTCCGTGCCGGCCGCTTTCGACGCGGCGTGCGTGTCGACCCAGCCGCGCAGCGCATCGATGCCGTCGTTGACCGACAGATCGACGCCGCCGCCGGCTCGCGCGACCGCTCGCAGTGCTGCCGTGTCCGTGCGTGCCATGACGACCTGACCCTGCGCGTCGCGCGCGAGGCTGCCTTGCGCGTCCGGCACAGGGCCGCCCGCTTCGGTGCCGACGCCGAGCACCGAGACGCGGTAGCCGTCGTCCTTCAGGCGGCCGGCGGCACGCTCGGTAGCCGCGAGCGCGTCAGGCGCGACGCCATCGGCGATGAGCAGCACCTGGCCGGTCGACGCGCCGGCGTGACGAAGCAGCTCTTCAGCCTTGAGGAGTCCGAGGTCGGCGCGGCTGCCATCGCTCGGCATGAGGTCCGGTGCCAGCGCGTCGAGCTGCGCGCGGATGGTGTTGGCATCGCGCGTCAGCGGCGTCACGGTGAAGGCGTCGCCCGCGTAGGCCACGAGCCCGGTCTGCCCTTCGGCGCCGAGAGAGAGCACGTCCGCGATCTTGTAGCGGGCGCGGGCGAGGCGCGACGGCTTCAGGTCGCTGGCGTTCATCGAGCTCGACAGGTCGAGCACCACGACGCGCGCGGCGTTGGTCTGGAAGACCGGTTGCGGCTTGCGTTGCCAGGTCGGGTCGGCCAGCGCCAGCGTCGCGATGAGCCAGCCGGCCCCGACCAGCCAGAGCATGTGACGACTGCCCTTGACGACCGGCTGCCCGATCATCAGCAAGGGCAAGAGCCTGGCATCGACGATGCGCCGCCACGGGTTGTCGCCGCCGGGCCGGCAGGCGCGCCACGCCAGCGGCATCAGTGGCAGCAACGCCAGCAGCCACAGCGGGCGGATAAAGTGAAACGCCTCAAGCATGGTGAGCTCCGACAGCCGCGCCGCCAACCGCACGGGTCCGCGGCCACACGCCGGTCGCCGACAGGGCCACGAGCACGCTCAGCAGCAAGGCGGCGCCGAGCGGCCACAGATAGAGATCGTCGACCGGACGCCAGCTCTGCTCGTCCTTCGAGCGCGGCTCGATCTTGTCGAGCAGGCCGTAGATGTCGGCCAGCGAGGCGACGTCGGAGGCGCGGAAATAGCGGCCGCCCGTCCTCTGCGCGATCGCCTTCAGCGCGTTCTCGTCGAGGTCGCTCGGCACCTGCTGCATCAGGCCGAAGGGCCCCGGCACTGCCGCCTCGTCGGCGCCGACACCGATCGTGTAGATGCGCACGCTTTCCTGAGCGGCGAGGTCGGCTGCCTTCAACGGGTCGACGCTGCCGGAGTTGCTCGCGCCGTCGGTCAGCAGGATCAGGACGCGATTGCCGACAGGCTCCTCGCGCAGGCGCTTGATGGCCAGGCCGATCGCGTCGCCGATCGCGGTCTGCTGGCCGGCCAGTCCGATTTGCGCTTCGTCGAGCAAGATGCGCACGGTGCTGCGGTCGAAGGTCAGCGGCGCCTGAATGTAGGCCTGGTCGCCGAAAAGGATGAGCCCGAGACGATCGCCGACACGCCGACGGATGAAGTCGCCCGCCACCGACTTGACTGCAGCAAGGCGGCTCACCGTCTCGCGCCCGCTTTGCATGTCGGGCGTCTGCATCGAGCCCGACAGGTCGACTGCCAGCATGATGCTGCGCCCCGCGACGGGCAGATGAACGGTCTCGCCCACATGCTGCGGTCGGGCAGCGGCGACGACGAGCAGTAGCCAGGCGCAGACCGCAACGGCGAGGCGGGCGAACGAGCGCCGCCGCGGGCCGCCTTCGAGCGTCGCCCGGACGGCATCGAGGAACGGAAAGCGAATCGACGGCGCCGATGCAGCAGCCGCAGCCGGCAACCCGCGCCATGCCAGGAGCGGAAGCGGCAACGCGGCCAGCACCCAGGGCCAAGCGAGGACGAAGTTCATGCCATGCTCCGCGAGTTCCGCTCGACCCATTCGCGCACCAGCGCCACCAGGCCGACGATGTCGAGATCGGCAGGCAGTGCGCGCTGGTACGGGCCGCTGCCGAGGACCCGACCGGGGCCGTCGGCAAAGCGCCCTTTCCCGCCGGATTCGTCGAGAAAGCGGAGCCAGGCAGTGCCGGTGAGCGTCGCGACGCTCGCTCGCGGGAATCGCATCAGGGCCAGGCGCCGCAGCAGCACCGAGATGTTCGCCAGACCCTCGGGCGAGCGCTCGCTGGCAAGCCCGCTTTCGAGGCGCGCCAGGACATCCATGAGGCGCCGGCGCTGGCGACGCAGGCGCAGTTGCCGCCACGCCGCGTGAGCGCCCCACGCCAGGAGCGCCAGCAGCACCGCGGCGACGATCCACCAGCCCGGCGCCGGCGGCCAGAACGGCGGCGCCGGAGGCAGATGGATGTCGCGCAGTTGCAGCGCCTGCTGCGGATCGGCATTCATGCGGCGAGCCGATCGTCGAGGTGAAGGTTCGGCGCGGCTGCGCGGCCGACGGAGGTCGGCTCGGCGGCAGCGAAATGCCAGCGCAACGCGGCGACGAGGTCGCCGCCGGTCGACAGGCGCAGCAACGGGATGGCGTGCCGGCGCATTGCCGCCCGGACCTGCTCGTGATGGCGACCGAAGTAGTCGCTGTAGGCCCGGCGAGCGGCGCTGGAGCCGGTGTCGAGGATGCCGCGCCGGCCTGCGGCGACGACGCCGTAGCGGCCGCTCGGCGGCGGCGCTTCCTCGATCGCGTCGACGATCTGCAGGGCGACCACGTCGTTGTGCCGGCGCAGCCACGACAGGTGACGCGCGCTCTCGTCGTCGATGCCGTAGAAGTCGCTGATGAGCACGACCAGGCTGCCCGGTCGGGCGACGCGCCGCAGCCGGCCCAGCGCGGCGTTCAAGCCGCCGTCGTGGCTCGGCGCGTCGATCGCTGCCCGCGGGTCGGTGTGCGTGACCAACTCGCGGATCAGCCGCAGCACGCCGTGCTTGCCGCCGCGCGGTTGCAGATCGCTGTGCTCACCGTTGAAGAGCATCGCACCGACACGATCGCCGCGTGCCAGCGCAGCCCAGGCGATGAGCGCTGCGGCGCGGGCCGCGAGCACCGATTTCAGCATCCCCTGCGTGCCGAAGAACATGCCGGGGTTGAGGTCGACGAACACCACGACCGGCCGTTCGCGTTCTTCCTGGTAGACCTTCACGTGCGGGTTGCCGGTGCGCGCCGTCACCCGCCAGTCCATGCTGCGGATGTCGTCGCCCGCCTGGTAGCCGCGCGACTCCTGGTAGTCCATGCCGCGGCCGCGAAAGCGCGACAGGTGATCGCCGGCCAGGCGCGCCCGTGCCGGTCCGGCATGCGTGAGGCCGATCTTGCCGGCGTGGCGCTGCAGCTCGATCAGGTCTTGCGCCGTTGCCCAGGTCGCGGAGTTCAGGACGTCGTTTCGCAACGGCGCCGTCGCGACGGCAGGCGCGCGACGCCCAAAGCGAAACCAGCGAGCCGGCGCGTTCATTCAGGCCACCGGCACCAGCTTCAGGAGCTCGTCGACGATGGCGTCGGAGGTGACCCCTTCCGCCTCGGCTTCAAACGAGATGAGGATGCGGTGGCGCAAGACGTCGTGGGCCACCGCCTGCACGTCATCGGGCGCGACGTAGTCCTTGCCGTCCAGCCAGGCGCGCGCCCTCGCGCAGCGGTCGAGCGCGATCGTCGCGCGCGGGCTGGCGCCGAAGCTGATGCGCCGCACCAGCGCCTGGTCGTAGGGAGAGGGATCGCGCGTCGCCAGCACGAGCTGCACGATGTATTCCTCCACGGCCGCGCCCATGTGGATGGAGAGGACCTCGTCGCGCGCCGCGAAGATCTGTTCCATCGTGATGCGCGGGCGCGGCAGCGCTGCCGCGTCGGCCTGGCGTGCCGCCTGCCCGCGAGCGAGACGGAGGATGGCGCGCTCTGCGGCGGCGTCCGGCTGGCCGATCCGCACGTAGAGCAGGAAGCGGTCGAGCTGCGCCTCGGGCAGCGGGTAGGTCCCTTCGTGCTCGATCGGATTCTGTGTCGCCATGACCAGGAACGGCCGCGGCAGCGGATAGGTCGTGCCGCCGACCGTGATCTGCTGTTCGCCCATCGCCTCCAGCAATGCCGACTGCACTTTCGCCGGCGCGCGGTTGATCTCGTCGGCAAGGATCAGGTTGTGGAACAGCGGGCCCGGCTGGAAGCTGAACGTGCCGGTGCCTGGCCGGTAAACATCGGTTCCGGTCAGGTCGCCCGGCAGCAGGTCGGGCGTGAACTGCACCCGCCGGAAATCGCCATGCAAGGCGGCGGCGAGTTCCTTGATGGCGGTCGTCTTGGCCAGGCCCGGTGCGCCTTCGACCATGAGATGGCCGTCGGCGAGCAAGGCGATCAGCAGGCTGTCGACGAGATGCTCCTGGCCGATGATGCGGGTGCGCAAGTGCTGGCGCAACGTGGCAAAGGCCGAATGGCCCATGCCTTGGGGCAAGACCTCGGGTGCGATGGGCGTTCGTGCATTCATGGTGTCGGACTCCTTCAGCCGATCGGGGTGACCGGCTCTGTCGGCTTCGCGCGGTTTGACCAGGCGAAACCGCATTGCATTCGAGTCGACTTAGGCGAGCGTTAATCGACCGAAGTCGTCGTGCGCTGCGTGCTCGGCTGCGCCTTAAGCCTGGCCTAACCCGACGTGGCTACCCTGAAAAGCAAGGCCCGACCTCGCGGCACGGCCCGATGGAGATCGAAGTCATGCGGCTGCTACTGGTGGAAGACGACACGATGATCGGCGAGGCCGTCCTCGACCTGCTTCGTGCCCGGAACTACGCCGTCGACTGGGCCAAGGACGGCGACATGGCCGATGGCGCGCTTCGCGCGCAGCACTACGACCTCGTGATCCTCGATCTCGGCCTGCCGCGCCGCGACGGGCTCAGCGTGCTGCGGGCGATGCGGGCCCGCAAGCAACTGATCCCCGTGCTCATCGTGACGGCCCGCGACGCGATCGGGCAACGCATCGAAGGCCTCGATGCCGGTGCCGACGACTACGTTCTCAAGCCGTACGACCTGGAAGAACTGCTGGCCCGCATCCGGGCTCTGCTGCGACGCGCCGCCGGTCGCGCCGAGCCGGTGTACGAATGCGCAGGCGTCAGCATCAATCCGGCGACGCGCGAGGTGACGAGCGCCGGTCGGCAGGTGATCCTGTCGGCGCGCGAGTGGGCGGTCCTCGAGCCGCTGCTGGCGCGCCCGGGGACCGTGCTTTCGCGCACCCAGCTCGAGGAAAAGCTCTACGGCTGGGGCGACGATGTGAGCAGCAACGCGGTCGAGGTGTACGTTCACGGCATCCGCAAGAAGCTCGGTGCGGACTTGATCCACAACATCCGCGGCGTCGGCTATCTCGTGCCGAAGGCTTGATGGTGCACATCGCCGCTCCGCATTCGCTGCGCGCCAGGCTGCTCTGGTTCCTGCTGGCGGCGATCATGTTGACGGCGACGGCGCAGGCGGTGATCGCCTACCGGAGCGCGCACGCCGAGGCCGACGTCATCTTCGACTACCACATGCAGCAGATGGCGCTGGCGCTGCGCAGCGGTCTGCCTGCCAACACAGCCGCGTCGACGGAGCCGTCACCGGCGGACGGTCCGGCCAACGACTTCGTGGTCCAGGTCTGGACCGCGGACGGCCTGCAGGTGTTTCGCTCCGCCGACACGCAGTTGCCCGAGCGCGGCGTGCTCGGCTTTTCCGACGTCCCGGCCAACGGCACCACCTATCGCGTCTTCTTGATGCAGTCGCGCTCGCAGATCATCCAGGTGGCGCAGGACATGGCGCCGCGCCGCGAGATGGCCCGCACGCTCGCGCTGCGGACCGTGGCGCCGATCGCCGTGATGGCGCCGTTGCTGATGATCCTCGTCTGGTGGGTCGTCAACGCCTCGATGGTCCCGGTGACCCGGGCGCGGCTGCAGGTGGCGCAGCGTCGGGCCGATCAGTTGACCGAGATCAGCGAGGCCGGCCTTCCCTCGGAGATCCGGCCTCTGGTCCACGAGCTGAACCTGCTGTTCGGACGGCTCAGTGTGGCTTTCGACGCGCAGAAGAGCTTCGTCGCCGACGCTGCGCATGAATTGCGCTCGCCGCTGGCGGCGCTCAAGCTGCAGGTGCAGGGGCTGCGCGGCGCCGCCAGCGACGCCGCGCGCGAGCTCGCCGTCGCCAGGCTGAGTGCCGGCATCGACCGGGCGACTCGCCTGGTCGAGCAGCTCCTCGTCCTGGCACGCCAGCAGGCGAGCGCCGCGACCGGCGTGAAGACTGAACCGGTGTCACTGGCGAACATCGTCCGCCAGGAGCTGATCGATGCGACTTCGTCCGCGCAGTCCCATGCGCTCGACATCGGTCTGGCCCACGCCGACGAAGGCGACGTCGCGGGCCAGCCGGAGGCGCTGCGCATCCTCGTTCGCAATCTCGTCGACAACGCCCTGAAGCACACGCCGAGCGGCGGCAAGATCGACCTCGAGGTCCGTCGCGCCGGCGACCGTATCGTGCTCGGCATCGACGACAGCGGACCCGGCATCGCCGAGCCCGACCGCGTCCGCGTGCTCGACCGCTTCTACCGCGGCGAGGGCACGCAGGCTCCGGGAAGTGGCCTCGGGCTGGCGATCGTCCACGCGATCGCCGACTTCCATCACGCGACCTTGGCGCTCGGCCGTTCGGCCAGCCTGGGTGGGCTGCGCGTGACGCTCAGCTTTCCGGTCTTGCGCTGAGCTCATACAAACCGGTTCGCTGCCGGGCGCGGGGTCATCAGCCTCGCTTAAGTCTCGGGCCCGACGATCAGGATCACCTGACATCGTCGACCGAACATGAAACTTGTCCCCAATCCTCGCTCGCACCAGTCCTCCTTCGAGTTGCCCAGCGGCGAAGCCTTCGTTCGTGGCGAAGCCACCTTCGGCGTGGTCTGCACCCAGTCCTTCGACGTTGTCAGCGAGTGCGTGGTGTCGAGCATCGCGCAGGCCGGGATGCGAGTCGTCCATCGGCACGAGCTCGACCGGCTCTTGCGCGATGCGGGTGAGGCGCCTCTTTGGCGCTGCACCACGTTCGAGGTTCTCGAGCCGGGCTTCGCAGACCAACTGATCAGCCTCGACTCGACCCTGGCGCACGTCCTTCCATGGCGCATCTGCGTGCAGGCGGGCTCGGACATGACCACGGTGAGCACGGCGATGCCGAGCATCGTGATCACCGAGTTCGCCCACGACGCTGCGGTCGCTCGCCTGGCACGCCGATTCGAATCTGCGTTGCAGATCGTCCTGCGCAGCGTCGCAGCGCATGCCCGCGGTTGCGCTTAAGCGCCGCCTAAGAACCCGATCCGATAGTGCGACCAGCCAGCCGCCGTGCTGTCCTCATTTTTCTATCCTCAGGAGCTCCCATGAATTCACGTTCGATGACCCGTTCACGCCTCGTCCTCGCGCTCGTCGCGATCGGCGCCCTCAGCGGCGCAGCCTTCAGCCCGATCACGCAGGCCGCGGCTCTCCTTCCGGACAGCGCCGCCGCGGCGAACGGCGAGATCGCGGCGCCCGACTTCTCGAAGATCGCGCAACGCTACGGCGCCGCAGTCGTCAACATCAGCGTCACGGGCATCAAGCACACCTCGGCCGATGATGAGGACCAGCCTCCGGCTGCGGGCATGCCCGGTGCGCGCCCGAACGACCCGTTCAACCAGTTCTTCAAGCGCTTCCAGGGCCCGAACGGCGGCGGCGCGGCACCGCACGACACGCCGATGCGCGGCCTGGGCTCCGGATTCATCATCAGCCCGGACGGCCTGATCCTCACCAATGCACACGTCGTGCAAGGTGCGAAGGACGTGACCGTCAAGCTGACCGACCGCCGCGAGTTCACGGCCAAGGTCCTGGGCGCCGACCCCAAGACCGACATCGCGGTGTTGAAGATCGAGGCCAGGAACCTGCCGGTGCTGACGATGGGCAAGGTCAGCGACCTCCGGGTCGGCCAGTGGGTGCTCGCGATCGGCTCGCCCTTCGGCTTCGACAACAGCGTCACCGCCGGCGTGGTCAGCGCGAAGGGACGTTCGCTACCGGGTGATGGCTACGTTCCCTTCATCCAGACCGACGCCGCGGTCAATCCGGGCAACTCAGGCGGGCCGTTGCTCAACGCGCATGGCGAAGTCATCGGCATCAACTCGCAGATCTACAGCCGCAGCGGCGGCTTCGAGGGCCTGTCGTTCGCGATTCCGATCGATGTCGCCGTGCAGGTCAAGGACCAGATCGTGGCCACCGGACATGCCAGCCATGCCCGCCTGGGCGTGGCGATCCAGGAAGTGAACCAGACGTTCGCCGATTCCTTCAAGCTCGACACGCCCGAGGGCGCACTGGTGTCCAACGTCGATCCTGGCAGCCCGGCCGACAAGGCGGGGCTGAAAGCCGGCGATGTGATCCGCAAGGTGGACGGCCACACGATCGTCAGCTCAGGCGATCTGCCCTCGCTGATCGGCCAGTCAGCGCCCGGCAAGGTCGTCAGTCTGGACGTCTGGCGCCAGGGCAAGAACGAGCAGTTCAGTGCGACCCTGGCCGACGCGAACGACGCTGCGACCAAGCTTGCCAAGGCCGACCTTGCCGCTGGACCAGGCAAGCTGGGACTGTCGCTTCGACCGATGCAGCCGCAAGAGCAACAGGAGTCTGGAGTCCGAGGCGGCCTGATCGTCGAGGATGCCGCTGGCCCCGCCGCGCTGGCGGGCGTGCAGGCCGGCGACGTTCTCGTCGGCATCAATGGGATTGCAGTCAAGAGCGTCGATCAGGTGCGCGAGGCGGTCGCCAAGGCGGGCAAATCGGTGGCGCTGCTCATCGAACGCGATGGCAGCAAGATCTTCGTTCCCGTGCGTATCGGCTGACTCTCAGGCCCGCGCGCGACCCTGTCATTCGCGATGCAGAACGCGCTGGCGCAGCACCCGTCTGCACGGCGCGCATTCGCCGAGGGTTGGGCGCTCGCCCGCCCTTTCTGGCGGGCTCCGGGCGAGCGGCGCGCCTGGGCACTCCTGGCTGCCGTCGTCGCGCTGACGCTCGGCACGGTCTGGATCAACGTGCGCTTCAGCGTCTGGAACAACCGCTTCTACGACACGCTGCAAAACCACGATCTCGCCGGCTTCTGGCACCAGCTCGGCATCTTCTGCATGCTGGCCACGGTGTTCATCGTCGTCGCCGTCTATCGCCAGTACCTGCAGCAGGTGCTGTTCATGCGGTGGCGCGCCTGGCTGACCCGACACCTGCTCGACGGCTGGCTGCAGCCAGGGGTCGCGTATCGACTCGGGCACGGCGAGGGCGCCCTCGACAACCCCGATCAGCGGGTCGCGGAAGACGCGCGCGGCTTCGTCTCGTCCAGCCTCGATCTGTCACTCGGCCTGCTCAACGCCTGCGTCACGCTGGCCTCGTTCATCGGCATCCTCTGGGCGCTCTCGGGCACCTTGACGATCCCGCTCGGTCACGGCATTCCCATCCCGGGCTACATGGTGTGGGTCGCCATCGCCTATTCGCTCGGCGGCACCTGGCTGAACCACCGGCTGGGCCGGCCGCTCGTGGCGTTGAACGGCGAGCAGCAAAGGGTCGAGGCGGACTTTCGCTACCAGCTTGTCCAGATACGTGACCATG
>JAYTHL010000328.1:0-4190 GCA_043732605.1 Rhizobacter sp.
CCGCGCTCGACGATGCGCTGGCGCGCGCCGGCATCGACACGGCGGCCGTCGACTACGTCAATCTCCACGGCACGGCGAGCGCGAAGAACGACGAGGTCGAGGCCGCGCTGATCGCGCGCCGCTTTCCGGCGCGCGTCCACGCCAGCTCGACCAAGGGCTTCACCGGCCACACGCTCGGCGCCGCGGGCATCGTCGAAGCCGCCGCCAGCCTGCTCGCGATCGAGACGGGCTTTGTGCCCGGCACCGTCAACAGCGCAACGCTCGACGCGGCCTGCGGCCCGCAGATTCGCCTCGCGCCCGCGCAGGCCGACGTCCGCGTCGCGCTCAGCAACTCGTTCGGCTTCGGCGGCAGCAACTGCGTGCTCGTCCTCGGTCGGGACGCGCGATGACGACGCGCCGGAGCGACGCGTGACGACGACGCTGCGCGTCTTCGTCGACGGCATCGCTTTCTGGGCGCCGACGCTGCCCGGCTGGGAGGTCGCGCGGGCCGCGTTCGGCGGTGACGGCGTGGCCGTCGACCCGCCGCTCAAGCGCCCGTCGCCCGACCTGCTCGCACCGGCCGAGCGGCGCCGTGCGCCCGACAGCGTCGCCCTCGCGCTCGAGGTCGCGAGCGCCGCCGCGCGCGACGCCGATCGCGATCCGAAGACGCTGGCGTCGGTGTTCACGTCGGCGCACGGCGACCTCGCCCTCAACGACTACATGTGCACGACGCTGGCCACGGCGCCGACCCAGCTCTCGCCGACGCGTTTCCACAACTCGGTGCACAACGCCGCGGCCGGCTACTGGACGATCGGCACCGGCTGCCACGCGACGAGCACGGCGCTGACCGCCTTCGACTGCAGCTTCGCCGCCGGCCTGCTCGAAGCCGCGACGCAATGCGCGACAGACGGCGACGCGGTCCTGCTCGTCGCCTTCGACGTCCAGGCCGTCGGCGCGCTGTCGACGGTGACGAAGAGCGACGGCCTGCTCGCCACCGCGCTCGTTCTCGCACCGGAGCGCGGCCCGCGGACGCGCGCGGGCTTCGAGCTGACGCTGGAGAGCGGCCCCGCGGACGCGGTGGCGCTGCGCTCGACCGCCGCGCTCGCGCTCGCGGGCAATGCGATGGCCGACGCGCTGCCGCTCTTCGAAGCGCTCGCCGGCGCGACGCAGGCGACGCTGACGATGCCGCTGTCGGCGTCGCTCGCGCTGCGCCTCGTGCCGATCGCGGGCTGACGCGCGCTTCGGCGCGACCGGGCATCATGGCGCGATGACGAGCACCGACTCCGCGGACCCGAACGCATCGACGAGCCGGCGCGACGTCGTCATCGCCGGCGGCGGCCTGGCCGGCCTGTCGCTCGCGATGCAGCTCAAGCAAGCGCATCCCGGGCTGGACATCCTCGTCGTCGAACGGCGCACGCATCCCGTGCCCGAGGCGACGCACAAGGTCGGCGAGTCGACGGTCGAGATCGGCGCGAACTACTTCAGCGAGGTCCTCGGCCTGAAGGCGCACCTGGAAGAGCGACAGCTCAAGAAGTTCGGCTTCCGCTTCTTCAGCAGCGAAGGCCGGCGCGACATCGACCGCGTCACCGAGATCGGCGCGAGCCGCTATCTCTCCGTCCCGAGCTACCAGCTCGACCGCGGCATCTTCGAGAACTTCCTCGCCGAGGAAGCGGCGCGGCGAGGCATCGCCTTCGTCGACGGCGCGCTGGTCAAGGACATCGCGATCGGCTCCGGCGACACGCCGCACCGCGTCCGCTACAGCGCCGGCGGCGCGCGGCACGAGGTCGAGTCGCGCTGGCTCGTCGACGCCTGCGGCCGCGCCGGCCTGATCAAGAAGAAGCTCGAGCTCGCCGAGCCGAACGGACACCGCGCCAACGCGGTGTGGTTTCGCATGAAGGACCGGATCTCGGTCGACGACTGGTCGAGCGACGCGGCCTGGCGCGGCCGATGCGATCCGCCGGCGCGGTGGCTCTCGACCAACCACCTCGTCGGTGAAGGCTACTGGGTGTGGCTGATCCCGCTCTCGTCGGGCTCGCACTCGGTCGGCATCGTCGCCGACGCCGAACTCCATCCGCTCGAGACGATGAACACCTTCGCCAAGGCGATGGACTGGCTCGAGCGCTTCCAGCCGCGCGTCTTCGACGAGCTCGACGACAAGCGCGACCGGCTCCAGGACTTCGCGTTCTTCCGCGACTTCTCGTACGGCTGCAAGCAGCTGTTCTCGGGCGACCGCTGGGCGATCACGGGCGAGGCGGGTCTCTTCCTCGATCCGTTCTATTCGCCGGGCAGCGACTTCATCGCCATCGCCAACACCTACATCACCGAGCTGGTCGGCCGCGACCGCGCGGGCCGGCCGGTCGACGCGCATGCCAAGGTCTACGACCAGATCTTCCACTCGTTCTACGAGAGCACGCTCGCGCTCTACGAGGGCCAGTACCCGATCTTCGGCGACGCCGAGGTGCTGCCGGTGAAGGTGATCTGGGACTACACCTACTACTGGGGCATCCTCGCCCAGTTCTTCTTCCATCGCCGCATCGCCGACCTCTCGGCGATGTCCGCATTGCGCGCCGAGCTCGCCCACTGCCAGGCGCTCAACGTCGAGGTCCAGTCGGTGCTGCGCGCATGGTGCGAGGCCCGCCGCGGGAAGGTTGCTCCCGATCGCACGGAGATGCTCGACCAGGCATCGCTGCCGTGGTTCGCCGAGCTCAACAAGAGCCTCACGGACTCGCTCGGCGACGCCGCGTTCCGCGAGCGGATCCGTTTCTCGACCGGGCAGATGCGCAACCTGGCGAAGGAGATCGCGGATCGCGCCAGCGACGACGTGCAGGTCGACGTCGGCGCATTGCGCGGCGTGCTCGCCGAGCGCGCTTCACCGTCGAGCGAGCCCGCGTCGATGCTGTTCGCGAAGGCCGCCTGAAGCTGGGTCTCAGGGAACGACGCGCAGTCCGGCACCAGGCCCGATCGAGCCGATCACCGCCGCGTCGTCGAAGCCCTGGGCGCGAAAAAGAGCGAGCACATCGCCGACCGCGGTCCGGTCGCAGGTGACGAGCAGGCCGCCCGATGTCTGCGGGTCGGTGAGCAGGTCGCGCGCGACCTGCGGCAACGCCGGGTCGAGGCCGACCTCGGCGCCGTAGCCGGCCCAGTTGCGACCCGAGGCGCCGGTGACGAAGCCGTCACGCGCCATGCCGGCGACACCCGCGAGCAGCGGCACCTTCGACCACTCGATCGTCACCGCCAGCTTCGCGCCGCGCGCCAGCTCGAGCGCGTGGCCGGCGAGGCCGAAGCCGGTGACGTCGGTGATCGCGTGCACGCCCGGCATGTCGGCGAGCGCGATGCCGGGTGTGTTGAGGCGCGTCGTCGTCGCGATCAGCTGCTCGTAGCCGGCGGCGTCGAGGGAGCCTTTCTTCAGCGCCGCCGAGAGCACGCCGACGCCGATCGGCTTGCCGAGGACGAGCACATCGCCCGGCTTCGCGTCGGCGTTGCGCCGCACCTTGTCGGGATGGACAAGGCCCATGACGACGAGACCGTAGATCGGCTCGACCGAATCGATCGTGTGGCCGCCGGCGATCGGAATGCCAGCCTGGCGGCACACGGATTCGCCGCCGCGGATGACGGCGCCGATCTGCGCGACGGTGAGCTTGTCGATCGGCATCGCCACCAGCGCCAGCGCCATGATCGGCCGCCCGCCCATCGCGTAGACGTCGCTGATCGCGTTGGTCGCGGCGATGCGGCCGAAGTCGAACGGGTCGTCGACGATCGGCATGAAGAAGTCGGTCGTGGCGATCAGCGCCTGCGTGTCGTTGAGCCTGTAGACGGCCGCGTCGTCGGCGGTCTCGATGCCGACCATCAGCTCGGGCGGCACGATGCCTCCGGCGCTCGAGCGCAGGATCTCGGAAAGCACGCCGGGCGCGATCTTGCAGCCGCAGCCGCCGCCGTGCGAGAAGCTGGTGAGGCGCAGCGGATCGGCGTCGGGCGGAGCGAGCGGCGTGAAGGCGGTCATGGCGGGTCCGATCGTTCGATGAGAAAAGCGTATCGATTCTCTCAGCGCCGCGTCTTCGATGAGGCGACAAGGTCGAGCACGAGCGCGCGCACGGCGTTGCGCTCGGCCGCCGGCCGAAAGAGCGGCTCGCGGCCGTCGCATTGGGCGGCCAAGTGCAACGCGAAGGCGTCGTCGGACAGGAAGCGGCGCATCAGCATGGCGAGCGCTTCAG
>JAYTHL010000329.1:0-13153 GCA_043732605.1 Rhizobacter sp.
TTCATGCGCCAGATGCAGGGTGGCGGCAAGGGCGGCGCGTTCAGCTTCGGCAAGTCGAAGGCGCGCATGCTCGACGAGGCCAACAACACCACCACCTTCGCCGACGTCGCCGGTTGCGACGAGGCCAAGGAAGAGGTCAAGGAGCTGGTCGACTTCCTGAAGGACCCGCAGAAGTTCCAGAAGCTCGGCGGCCGGATTCCGCGCGGCGTGCTCCTCGTCGGCCCTCCGGGGACCGGCAAGACCCTGCTCGCCAAGGCGATCGCCGGCGAGGCCAAGGTGCCGTTCTTCTCGATCTCCGGCTCCGACTTCGTCGAGATGTTCGTCGGCGTCGGCGCAGCACGCGTGCGCGACATGTTCGAGCAGGCCAAGAAGAGCGCGCCCTGCATCATCTTCATCGACGAGATCGACGCCGTCGGCCGCCATCGCGGCGCGGGCTTGGGCGGCGGCAACGACGAGCGCGAGCAGACGCTCAACCAGATGCTCGTCGAGATGGACGGCTTCGAGACCAACCTCGGCGTCATCGTGATGGCGGCGACGAACCGTCCCGACATCCTCGACCCGGCGCTGCTGCGTCCGGGCCGTTTCGACCGCCAGGTCTACGTGACGCTGCCCGACGTGCGCGGCCGTGAGCAGGTGCTGAACATCCACATGAGGAAAGTGCCCACCGGCCAGGACATCCGCGCCGACATCCTGGCGCGCGGCACGCCGGGCTTCTCGGGCGCTGATCTGGCCAACCTGGTCAACGAGGCGGCGCTCTTCGCGGCGCGGCGCAACGGCCGGGTCGTCGAGATGGTCG
Source organism: Rhizobacter sp. (assembly GCA_043732605.1). Lineage (GTDB taxonomy): Bacteria > Pseudomonadota > Gammaproteobacteria > Burkholderiales > Burkholderiaceae_C > Schlegelella_A. Next base: position 797 of record JAYTHL010000329.1, read on the forward strand.
ACTTCGAGAAGGCCAAGGACAAGATCATGATGGGCCCCGAGCGGAAGTCCATGATCATGCCGGAGGAAGAACGCCGGAACACCGCGTACCACGAGTCCGGCCACGCTCTCGTCGCGCGGCTGATGCCGAAGACCGACCCGGTCCACAAGGTCACCGTGATTCCGCGCGGCCGCGCCCTCGGCGTGACCATGCAGCTGCCGGAAGGCGACCGCTACAGCCTGGACAAGGAACGCATGCTGTCGACGATCGCCGTGCTCTTCGGCGGCCGGATCGCCGAGGAAGTGTTCATGCACCAGATGACCACCGGCGCCAGCAACGACTTCGAGCGCGCGACCTCGATCGCGCGCGATATGGTCACGCGCTACGGCATGACCGACGAGCTCGGCCCGATGGTCTACGCAGAGAACGAGGGCGAGGTCTTCCTCGGCCGCTCGGTCACCAAGACGACCACGATGTCGGAAGAAACGATGAGGAAGGTCGACCTCGTCATCCGCCGCATCATCGACGAGCAGTACGCGATCGCGCGCAAGCTGATCGAGGACAACCAGGACAAGATGCACGCGATGGCCGCGGCCCTCCTCGAGTGGGAGACGATCGACGCGGAGCAGATCGACGACATCATGTCCGGCAAGCCGCCTCGCACACCCAAGGATTGGGTGGCTCCTGCGATCAAGCCGCAGGCAGGCGTGCCGCCGGTGACGCCGGGCAACGCGCCCGCTGCCGCCTGAGAGATGACGCGGCGCATCTCGACCACGGGGCTTCGGCCCCGTTTTTCATGGCTGTGAGCGTCCTGCCATGAGTCTTTGGCGCACGACGCGGTTCGCGATCGATCTGTCGCGACCGCAGGTGATGGGCATCGTCAACATCACGCCCGACTCGTTCAGCGACGGCGATCCGATGTTGACGCCGGCCGGCGCGATCGCCCGCTGCGAGCGGCTGCTGCGCGACGGCGCCGACCTGCTGGACCTTGGTGCTGAATCGAGCCGTCCCGGCGCGCTGCAGATCGGGCTCGAGGTCGAGCGTGCGCGATTGATGCCGGTTCTCGTCGAGGCGCTCAAGCTCGGTTGCCCGATCTCCGTCGACACGACGCGGCCGGAGGTCATGCGCGAAGCGCTCGGCCTCGGCGCCGACATCGTCAACGACATCTCGGCGTTGCGCGCGCCGGGTGCGCTCGACGTCGTCGCGGGTCACGGCACGTGCGGCGTCGGCCTCATGCACATGCGCGGAACACCGCCGACGATGCAGCGCGACCTCGGCTACGACGACGTCGTCGCCGAGGTCGCGACCTTCCTGCGCGAACGGCTCGACGCCTCGCTCGCTGCCGGCGTTGACGCCGACCGCCTCGTCGTCGATCCCGGCATCGGCTTCGGCAAGACGCCTGCGCACAACCTCTCGCTGCTCGCGCGGCAACGCGAGCTGCTGGCCCTCGGCGTGCCGCTGCTCGTCGGCTGGTCGCGCAAGTCGACGCTGGCGCGGCTGGTCGGGGTGACGACGGCGCCGGCCGATCGCTCGGATGACGAGCGTGCGCGCATCGACGCGGCGAGCGTCGTGGCCGCCGTCCTCGCGGTCGAGCGCGGCGCGCGCATCGTCCGCGTCCACGACGTCGCTGCCACGGTCGCAGCGCTCGCGGTCTGGCGGGCTGCCTCGAGCACGGCCGATAATCGCGTCGCTTCACAGGCCGCGCGCACCGTCCTCCCATGAGCAGAATCCATTTCGGCACCGACGGCATCCGCGGCACGGTCGGCACCGCGCCGATCACGCCCGACTTCATGCTGCGACTGGGCCACGCCGTGGGCCAGGTGCTGCGCCGCGCCGGCCGCCGGCCCGCGGTCCTGATCGGCAAGGACACGCGCATCTCCGGCTACATGATCGAATCGGCGCTGGAGGCGGGCTTCGCCTCGGCCGGCGTCGACGTCGTCCTTACCGGGCCGCTGCCGACGCCCGGCGTGGCTTACCTCACTCGCGCGCTTCGGCTCGACCTCGGCGTGGTGATCAGCGCCTCGCACAACCCGTTCGACGACAACGGCGTCAAGTTCTTCTCTGCCCGTGGCGAAAAGCTGCCCGACGCGTGGGAGAGCGACGTCGAGGCGGCGCTCGAGCACGAATGCCGCTGGGTCAGCTCGGCCGAGCTCGGCCGCGCGCGCCGGCTCGACGACGCGAGCGGGCGCTACGTCGAGTTCTGCAAGAGCACGTACAGCAACGAGCTGTCGCTGCGCGGCCTCTCGATCGTCGTCGACGGCGCGCATGGCGCGGCCTACCACGTCGCGCCCGACGTCTTCCACGAGCTCGGCGCCGAGATCACGACGATCGGCTGCCGGCCCGACGGCTTCAACATCAACGCCGGCTTCGGCGCGACTGCGCCGCAGGCCTTGATCGACGCGGTGCGCGCAGGCGGCGCCGACTACGGCATCGCCCTCGACGGCGACGGTGACCGCGTCCAGATCGTCGATCGCGCCGGCCGGCTCTTCAACGGCGACGAGCTGCTCTACGTGCTCGCCGCCGATCGCCTGAGCCAGGGTCTCGCCGTGCCGGGCGTCGTCGGCACGCTGATGACCAACCTCGGCGTCGAGCTCGCGCTGCGCCGGCTCGGCATCGACGTCGTCCGGACCTCGGTCGGCGATCGCTATGTGCTGGCCGAGCTGGTGCGCCGTGGCTGGCAGCTCGGTGGCGAAGGTTCCGGCCATCTGCTCGCGCTTGACAAGCACACGACCGGCGACGGCATCGTCAGCGCGCTCATGGTGCTTCAGGCCGCGGTGCGCTCGGGTCGCTGGCTCGCCGATCTGCTTTGCGACGTGAGCCTCTACGCGCAGACCCTCATCAACGTCCGCCTCGCGCCGGGCGCGGACTGGGAAGCGAGCGGCAAGCTCGCCGAGCGTCGCGCGCAGATCGACCGGGAACTCGGCGAGGGCGGGCGCGTCCTGATCCGGCCGTCGGGGACCGAGCCCGTCGTCCGGGTGATGGTCGAGGCGCGCGATGCCGAGCAATCGAAGCGCTGCGCCGAGCAGCTCGCTGCGGCCCTGGCCTGATTCCACTCGAATATGACGGTAGCGTGACTTCCACGTGACCGTCGGTCGCGCGGCGGCGGAAAGACCGTCATCGGCCCCGGCGTCGGGGCGGTTGTCATGGCGGCGTCACACGCGGTTCGTACAGTCCCGCCCATCGAACCCTGTCTTCGCCTCTGCTCCTTCGAAAGGCACACCATGATGCTCTCTCTCTCTCGCATTCTTCTCGTTCCCGCGGCGCTCGCCGTCCTCGCACCGCTGGCCGTCGCCCAGGACATGACCGGCGCCGGCGCGACCTTCCCCGCGCCCATCTATGCCAAGTGGGCCGACGCCTACAACAGGTCGACCGGCGCGCGTCTCAACTACCAGTCGGTGGGCTCGGGCGCGGGCATCCAGCAGATCCGCGCCAAGACGGTCGACTTCGGTGCCTCCGACATGCCGCTCAGCGACGAAGCGCTCGCCAAGGATGGCCTGGTCCAGTTCCCGACGGTGATCGGCGGCGTCGTGCCGGTGGTCAACATCAAGGGCATCGCCCCGGGCCAGATCAAGCTCACCGGCGCGCTGCTCGGCGACATCTACCTCGGCAAGATCACGCAGTGGAACGATCCGGCGCTGACCGCCCTGAACCCCGGCGTGCCGTTGCCCGCCGAGGCGATCTCGGTCGTGCGCCGCGCCGACGGCTCGGGCACGACCTTCATCTTCACGAACTACCTGTCGAAGGTGAACGCGGACTGGAAGGCCAAGGCGGGCGAGGGCACGGCCATCAACTGGCCGACGGGTGCCGGCGGCAAGGGCAACGAAGGCGTGTCGGCCTTCGTGCAGCGCCTGCCGAACTCGATCGGCTACGTCGAGTACGCGTACGCCAAGCAGAACAAGATGACCTACACCTTGCTGAAGAACAAGGACGGCAATTTCGTCGCCCCCGATGCCGACAACTTCAAGGCCGCGGCCGCCGGCGCCGACTGGTCCAAGAGCTTCCACCAGGTGCTGACCGACCAAGCCGGCAAGGAGGCGTGGCCGATCAGCGGTGCGACCTTCATCCTCATGTACAAGGCGCAGGACAAGCCCGTCAACGCCGCGAACTCGCTCAAGTTCTTCGACTGGGCCTACAACAACGGCGACAAGATGGCCGACGATCTCGAGTACGTGTCGCTGCCGGCGCCGGTCAAGGAGCTGGTCCGCAAGAGCTGGACGGCGAACATCAAGGACGCGTCCGGAAAGGCGATCGCCTGGAAGTAGGTATCGTTCGAGGCGGGCCGATCCGGCCGCCTTCCGTGCGCCCCTTCGCGAGGTGAATCCGTGGCAGCGACCCTTCCAGCGACGCCCTATGCCCGGGCCGAGTCATCGGGCCGGTCCGACATGATGGATCGGCCGCCCGCCGCCCGGCGCGCGTCGCCGTGGGCCGACGTGGTGTTCTCGGCGCTGGTTCACGCCGCGGCCTGGCTGACGCTGGCCTTGCTGGCCGGCATTCTCATCTCGCTCCTCATCGGCGCGATGCCGGCGATCAGGGAGTACGGCCTGTCTTTCCTCTGGCACAGCGAGTGGGATCCGGTCCAGGATCGCTATGGCGGCCTGGTGATGATCTACGGCACGCTGATGACCTCGTTCATCGCGCTCCTGATCGCCGTGCCGGTGAGCTTCGGCATCGCGCTCTTCCTCACGGAGCTGTCGCCGCTCTGGCTCAAGCGCCCGCTCGGCACGGCGATCGAGTTGCTCGCGGCAGTGCCGTCGATCGTCTACGGCATGTGGGGCCTGCTCGTCTTCAGCCCGATCCTGTCGCAGTACGTGCAGCAGCCGCTGCAGTCGGTGTTCAAGGGCGTTCCGATCCTCGGCCAGCTCTTCTCCGGTCCGCCGGTCGGCATCGGCTTGCTCTCCGCGGGGATCATCCTGGCGATCATGGTGATCCCGTTTATTGCCTCGGTCATGCGCGACGTCTTCGAGGTGACACCGCCGATGCTCAAGGAGTCGGCCTACGCGCTAGGCTCGACGACGTGGGAAGTGGTCTGGCGGGTCGTGCTGCCGTACACCAAGACCGGCGTCGTCGGCGGCATCATGCTCGGCCTCGGCCGGGCGATCGGCGAGACGATGGCGGTGACCTTCGTCATCGGCAACTTCAACCAGCTCAACTCGCTCTCGCTCTTCGAGGCGGCGAACAGCATCACGTCGGCGCTGGCCAACGAGTTCGGCGAAGCGGCGCCCGGCCTGCACCAGGCCTCGCTCATCTATCTCGGCCTGGTGCTGTTCCTGATCACCTTCATCGTGCTCTCGATCTCGAAGATCCTGCTGCAGCAGCTGAAGAAGCGCGAAGGCATCGTCGCATGAGCATGGGCACGCTCGAGGTCCACGACCCGCGACACAGGGCGCGGCTGGCGTTGCACGCGCGGCGCAAGGTCGTCAACGTCATTGCCCTCACGCTCGCCCTGGCGGCGATGTCGTTCGGCATCTTCTGGCTGGTCTGGATCCTGATCGAGACCGTGCGGCTCGGCATCGGTGGCCTGACCCTCTCGCTCTTCACCGAGATGACGCCGCCGCCGCAAGCCGAGACCGGCGGCCTGGCCAACGCGATCTTCGGCTCGCTCGCGATGGTGACGCTGGCGACGCTGCTCGGCACGCCGATCGGCATCCTCGCCGGCATCTATCTCGCCGAGTACGGCCAGAAGGGCTGGCTCGGCAGCACGACGCGCTTCATCAACGACATCCTGCTGTCGGCGCCGTCGATCGTCATCGGCCTCTTCATCTACTCGGTCGTCGTCGCCCGCATGCACGCGTTCTCGGGCTTCGCCGGCGTGCTCGCGCTGGCGCTGATCGTGATCCCGGTCGTGATCCGCACGACCGAGAACATGCTCTCGCTGATCCCGAACGCCTTGCGCGAAGCGGCCTACGCGCTCGGCACGCCGAAGTGGCGCGTCATCCTCACCGTCACGCTGAAGGCGGCGCGTGCCGGCGTGATGACCGGCATCCTGCTCGCCTTCGCACGGATCGCCGGCGAGACCGCGCCGCTCCTCTTCACAGCGCTCTCCAACCAGTTCTGGACCAGCGACATGACCCAGCCGATGGCGAGCCTGCCGGTGACCATCTTCAAGTTCGCGATGAGCCCGTACGAGAACTGGCAAAAGCTCGCCTGGGCCGGCGTGTTCCTGATCACCGTCGGTGTCTTGTTGCTGAACATCCTCGCCCGCATCTTCTTCCGCAACAAGGCCTGACCGGAACATCAAACGCATGGACGCCAAAGCCGCCCTGTCCCCGACCGAGATGCCCAAGCTCTCGGTACGCGACCTGAACTTCTACTACGTCAAGTTCCACGCGCTGAAGGGCATCACGCTCGACATCCCGGAGAAGAAGGTCACCTCGTTCATCGGCCCGTCTGGCTGCGGCAAGTCGACGTTGCTGCGCACCTTCAACCGGATGTTCGAGCTCTATCCCGAGCAGCGCGCCGAAGGCGAGATCGTCATGGACGGCGCGAACCTGCTGACCTCGAAGGACGACGTCTCGCTGATCCGCGCCAAGGTCGGCATGGTGTTCCAGAAGCCGACACCGTTTCCGATGTCGATCTACGACAACATCGCCTTCGGCGTGAAGCTGTTCGAGTCGCTGCCTCGGATCGAGATGGACGAGCGCGTCGAATGGGCTTTGAAGAAGGCCGCCCTCTGGGGCGAGGTCAAGGACAAGCTCGGCCAGAGCGGCTCGGGCCTGTCGGGCGGCCAGCAACAGCGCCTGTGCATCGCCCGCGGCATCGCCATCCGGCCCGAGGTGCTGCTTCTCGACGAGCCGTGCTCGGCGCTCGACCCGATCTCGACCGGCAAGATCGAGGAGCTGATTCACGAGCTGAAGAACGACTACACGGTGGTCATCGTCACCCACAACATGCAGCAGGCCGCGCGCTGCTCCGACTACACGGCCTACATGTACCTCGGCGACCTGATCGAGTTCGGCCGGACGCAGGACGTCTTCATGCGTCCGAAGAAGAAGGACACCGAGGACTACATCACCGGACGCTTCGGCTGAAGCGTCCTGTCACCGGCCACTTCGGCCGAAGCGAGGACCACGACCATGACAGACCGCCACCTTTCGACCCAGTTCGACGCCGAGCTCACCGGCATCTCCACTCGCGTTCTCGAGATGGGCGGACTCGTCGAGTCGCAGGTCGCGCGCGCGGTGCACGCGCTCGTGAACTTCAGCAGCGACGTCGCGGCCGAAGTCCTCGCGACCGAAGCGCGCGTCAACCAGATCGAGGTCGAGATCGACCTCGATCTTTCGACCATCATCGCGCGGCGCCAACCGACGGCGCGCGACCTGCGCCTGCTGATCGCGATCTCGAAGACCATCGCGAATCTCGAGCGCGTCGGCGACGAGGCCGCGCGGATCGCGCGCACGGTGCAGCGCCTCGTCAACTCGGGCGTTTCGAGCCGCATGCGACTTCCGGTCAACGACCTGGTCTACGAGTCCGAGCTCGCGGTGTCGCAGCTGCGCAAGGCGCTCGACGCCTTCGCCCGCCTCGACGTCGACCGTGCCGTCGAGGTCCTCAAGCGCGACGATCTGATCGACCAGGAGTTCGAAGGATTGCTGCGCAAGCTCATCACCTTCATGATGGAAGACGCACGCACGATCTCGTCGAGCATCGACCTGATCTTCGTCGCCAAGGCGATCGAGCGCGTCGGCGACCACGCGAAGAACCTGGCCGAGCAGATCATCTACATCGTCAAGGGAACCGACGTTCGCCACAATCCCGTGGGAATGGTCGAGAACCTCGTTCGCTGACCCGGAGACTGCCGAATGAGCCGCATCCTCGTCGTCGAAGACGAATCGGCGATCGCCGAGCTGATCTCGATCAACCTGCGCCACGCCGGCTTCGAGGTGACGATCGCCGGTGACGCCGAGCAGGCGCAGGTGGCGGTCGATGGCATGCTGCCCAGCCTCGTTGTGCTCGACTGGATGCTGCCGGGGCAGAGCGGGCTCGCCCTCGCACGTCGCTGGCGCACCGAGCCGCGCACGCGCTCGCTGCCGATCATCATGCTCACGGCGCGCGCAGAAGAGAGCGACATGATCTCGGGGCTCGACGCCGGCGCCGACGACTACCTCACCAAGCCGTTCTCGGCCAACGAGTTGCTCGCCCGCATCCGCGCGCTGCTGCGCCGGCGCGCGCCCGAAGCACTCGATTCGGCCGTCGAAGTCGGCGTCCTGACGATCAATCCGGCGACGCGCCGCGTCACGAGCCAGGGCCGCGAGGTCAAGATCGGCGCGACCGAGTTCAAGCTGCTCCACTTCTTCATGACGCACCCCGAGCGCGTCCACAGCCGCGCGCAGCTGCTCGACCGCGTCTGGGGCGACCACGTCTTCATCGAGGAGCGCACGGTCGACGTCCACGTCAAGCGGCTGCGCGAGGCGCTCGCCGTGGTCGCGTGCCAGCACATGATCGAGACCGTGCGCGGCGCCGGCTACCGGCTCACGCACGCGCACGCCGCGACCGCGTAGAACGACTGCCCGGCGATGGCCTGGTTGCTGCCTCGCTTCATCGCCGGCCTGCTGTGCATGCTGGCCGGGGCGATCTTCGGCCTGCTCGCCGGCAGCCAGCGCGCCGCCCTGTTAGGAGCGCTGCTCGCCGGCTTGCTCGGCTTCGCGGCCATCGTCGCCGTCGACTCGCTGCGCGGCTGGCGCCTCATGAACTGGCTGCGCGGATCGCAGCAGGACACAGCGCCGCGCGACTCCGGCTTCTGGGGCGAGATCGGGTACCGCATCGAGCGCAGCCTGCGCATGCTCGAGCGCGGCGCCGAGGTCGAGCGCTTGCGCCTGGCCCAGTTCGTCTCGGCGATGGAAGCGTCGCCGAACGGCGTGCTGCTGCTCGATCCGAACGACGAGATCGAGTGGTGCAACGCGCGCGCCGCCGATCACTTCGGCCTCGATCCGCAGCGCGACCGGCGCCAGCGCGTCACCAACCTGATCCGCTCGCCGGCCTTCGTCTCGTACCTGCAGGCAGGCAACTTCGACGAGCCGGTGTCGTTCCGCGAGCCGCGCGGCCGCGGCCAGTTGCAGGTGCAGATCCGGCGCTACGGCACCGACTCCAAGCTCGTGCTCTCGCAGGACATGACCGAGCGCGAGCGCGCGGAGGCGATGCGGCGCGACTTCGTCGCCAATGTCTCGCACGAGATCCGCACGCCCCTCACGGTGCTGTCCGGCTTCCTCGAGACGATGCGCAACCTGCCACTCACAGAGGTCGAGCAGAAGCGCGTGATCACGCTGATGACGCAGCAGGCCGAGCGCATGGGCCACCTCGTCTCCGACCTGCTCACCCTGGCGCGACTCGAAGGCAGCCCGCGGCCCACTGCCGACAAGTGGTTGCGCGTAGACGCGATCCTGAAGCAGGTCGAGGCCGAGGCACGCGCGCTGTCGGCCGGGCGGCACACGATCGAGTTCGGCGACGTCGGCAACGCGCAGATCGCCGGCAGCGACGTGGAGCTGCACAGCGCCGTCGGCAATCTGGTCAACAACGCGATCCGCTACACGCCCGACGGCGGCCGGATCGAGGTCCACTGGAAGCGCGCCGACAACGGCCAGGGCGAGATCGCGGTCGTGGACACGGGCCGCGGCATCGCCCGGCCGCACCTGTCGCGGCTCACGGAGCGCTTCTACCGCGTCGACAGCAGCCGCTCGCGCGAGTCGGGCGGCACGGGTCTGGGCCTGGCCATCGTCAAGCACGTGATGCAGCGGCACGGCGGCGAGCTCGACATTGCGAGCGAGCCCGATCGCGGCTCGACCTTCCGGCTGATCTTTCCTGCTGTCCGGGTGCGCGTTCCCGACCTCTTTTCCGTCGAGGACGCTGCGCCCGTCGACGGCACGTCCGTCAAGGCCGAGCTGACCGCGCCCTGAGGCGCGGGGGTCGGCTCGCCAGCCCCGTCAGCCGCCGCTCGCGCGGCGATAGAGCAGCGTGACGTCGTCGTTGCTGCGGTTGCGGTATTCGCGGCCGATCGGCCTCCACGAGGCGTCCGGCGCCGGCTCGGTCGCCATGAGCAACATGTAAGGGCAGCGCGTGCTCGCCGCCGTCGTCACGGCGTCGACCTGGTAGCCGCCGAGGTATTCGAGGGCCACCACTTCCGAGCGCGGCATGTTTGGCGTCGCGATGCATCCTGTCGCGGGTACCTGCCTCGAGATCCGCTGGACCATCGCGCGGTAGCTGCGTGCGTTGTCGAGCGGCGGCAGCAGGAGCGTCATCGCGAGCAACCAGCAGACGGCGACGCCGCCGGCCGGCAGCACTAGGCTCTTCCAGAGCGGATGGCGGTGCCTGCCGGTGCGCCATCGCACGAGCCAGAGCCAGGCGAGCGTTCCGACGGCAGCGAACAGCAGTGCCAGCGACGAGAACTCACGCGGGTAGCCGAGCGAGAGCTTGGCGACGTTGGCCGCCAGGCTCGGCGGCGTGCCGGTGCGCATCGCGATGTAGAACAGCCAGCCGGTCGCCGCCGCGATCGTGAAGAAGCAGACCGAGAACCAGTCGACGGCGGCCGACGCGCTGCGGTTCAGTGTCGGCAGCGCGAACGCCGCGAGCACGGCGAGGGCCGGGAGCACGAGCATCAGGGCACGATCCGATCCGGCCATCGCCAGCCAGACGACGAGCAAGGTCGCGGCGAGCGCGAGCGGCACGACGATGTGCGGGCTGAGCAGGCGACGCCGCCACTGCCAGAGCGTCCACAGCGCGAGCAGCCAGGCGGGCCAAGCGAACCAGGCGAAGGCGCGCGCCAGGCCGAATCCCTGCGCGACCGACGGAACGGCGCCGAGCCGGTTCGCCCACGCACCCAGTCCGGTCGCAGCGGCAGCGCCAAGGGCGGCACCGACCGCGATCCAGAGCAGCAAGGTGCGTGCGCCGCGCCACGGCTTTGGGCGCAGCAACGCCAGCATCGCGGCGACCGCGGCGAGGAGCATGGCGATGCTCGGCGCGCCGCTGGCGGCCAGGGCGACGATGGCGAGCGCCGCGATGCCGCCGCCGAGCATCGGCCGCTGCGCGCTTGTCGCCACGGCAAAGAGATAGAGCGAGACCGCGGCGAGCTGGGCCAGCTCCGGCGTCGTCTCGTGGCCGAGCTGAAGCAGGCCGAGCGAGGCGATCAGCGCGAGCAGCGCACCGTCGGCGATCGCCCGCGCATAGTCGTCGGGCTCGGCCTCGCCGCCGAACGCGAACGGCAGCGGCTGTGCCGATTCGAGCCGCGCCAGCCGAAAGGCCGCATGCCAGGTGAAGGCGAGGGCGAGCGCGAGCAACAGCGCGAACGGCAGGCGCGCCGCGAACGCGGGATCGAGCCACGGGCTCGACAGCTTCACGAACACCGCGCCGATCCAGTACGGCAGGAGCGCGCCGTCGGCCGGCAAGCCGCCCACGGTCGGCGCGAACCACGACGTCGTGCCGCGGGCGATGTTGACGATGTAGCCGAAGGCCGTGATGTCGGCGCTCTTCCACGGGTCGCGCCCGAAGAGGCCCGGCAGGACGTACGCCGCGCTCAGGATATAGAGCGCGATCCGCGGCAGGGCAACTGCTTCCTTCTGGCTGACGAGCGCGGGGTTCGGTGAATTCACGCGAGGGCTGGAAACGGCGACCGCGCATGATGCAGCACGCGGTGTGCGGGTCGCGTCGGTGAACGTCCGGAGTGAGTCGCCTCGTGGCAGGGCGCCGTCCGGACATGAAAAAGGCAGCCGAAGCTGCCTTGTCGTTCCGCGTCCGGTCGGGCTACTTCTTCGGGGAGAGGTGCGCGAACTTGTTGCGGAACTTCTCGACGCGGCCGCCGAGCGAATCGACGCTCTTCTGCGTGCCCGTGTAGAACGGATGCGACTCGCTCGTGGTCTCGAGCTTGTAGAGCGGCAACTCGCGGCCGTCGTCCATCTTCACGGTCTCGCGCGTCTGGGCGCACGAGCGGGTGACGAACTTGAAGCCGTTGGAGAGATCGACGAAGCAGACTTCGCGATACGCCGGGTGGATGCCTTCTTTCACGGTATTGCCTTTGCAAGTGGTTCCGGGAGCCACGCCGCGCTGAAGGGGGCTTCAGTGGCGCACTTTCCGGTAAGCCTTTAATTCTAACGCGAGCCGGCTGGTCGGCCTAGCCGCCGCGCCGCATCATGTCGAAGAAGTCGTTGTTGTTCTTGGTCGCCTTCATCTTCTCGAGAATGAACTCCATCGCCTCGATCTCGTCCATCGAGTAGAGGAGCTTGCGCAGGATCCAGCTCTTCTGCAGGATTTCCGGCTTGAGCAACAGCTCTTCGCGCCGCGTGCCCGACTTGTTCAGCAGGATCGACGGGTAGACGCGCTTTTCCGACATCCGGCGGTCGAGGTGGATCTCGCAGTTGCCGGTGCCCTTGAACTCCTCGTAGATCACCTCGTCCA
>JAYTHL010000330.1:0-4188 GCA_043732605.1 Rhizobacter sp.
TTCGACCCGACACGCTGGCCACGCTCCTCGCCGGCCACGACAACGCAGGCAAGTCATGAAAAAGATCCTCATCCTCGGCGTCAACGGCTTCATCGGCCACCACCTGACGCAACGCATCCTCGAGACCACCGACTGGGAGGTCTACGGCATGGACATGGCGTCGCATCGCCTCGGCGACTCGGCCTCGCATCCGCGCATGCACTTCTTCGAGGGCGACATCACGATCAACAAGGAGTGGATCGAATACCACGTCAAGAAGTGCGACACGATCCTGCCGCTGGTCGCGATCGCGACGCCGGCGACCTACGTGCGCGAGCCGCTGCGCGTCTTCGAGCTCGACTTCGAGGCCAACCTGCCGATCGTGCGCGCGGCCGTGCGCTACAAGAAGCACCTCGTCTTCCCGTCGACCTCCGAGGTCTACGGCATGAGCCCCGACCGCGAGTTCGATCCCGAGACCTCGACGCTCGTCTACGGCCCGATCAACAAGCCGCGCTGGATCTACGCCTGTTCCAAGCAACTGCTCGACCGGATCATCGCGGCCTACGGCATGGAGCAGGGGCTCAACTACACGCTCTTTCGCCCGTTCAACTGGATCGGCTCCGGGCTCGACTCGATCTTCGAATCGAAGGAAGGCTCGTCGCGCGTCGTCACGCAGTTCCTCGGCCAGATCGTGCGCGGCGAGAACATCCACCTGGTCGACGGCGGCCGGCAGAAGCGCGCCTTCGCCGACATCTCCGACGGCATCGGCGCGCTGATGAAGATCCTCGAGAACAAGGACGGCATCGCCTCGGGGAAGATCTACAACGTCGGCAACCCGGCGAACCACTGGTCGGTGAAGGAGCTCGCCGAGTCGATGCTGGCGATGGCCGCCGAGTACCCGGAGTACGCGAGCGCGGCCGCCGGCTGCAGGATCGTCGAGACCTCCGCAGGCGACTTCTACGGCGCCGGCTACCAGGACGTCCAGGACCGCCTGCCGAAGATCTCGGGCACCGTCGCCGACCTCGGCTGGCAGCCGACCGTGGGCATGGAGGACTCGCTGCGGCGGATCTTCGAGTCGTACCGCACCAAGGTCGTCGACGCGCGCTCGCTGACCCAGAACGACTGAGGACCGGGTTGGCGCGGATCGCCCTCAAGGTCGACGTCGACACCCTGCGCGGCACGCGCGAGGGCGTGCCCCGGCTCCTCGCTTCGCTCGGGCGGGCCGCGGCCCGGGCCACGTTCCTGTTCAGCCTCGGTCCCGATCACACCGGCTGGGCGCTGCGCCGCGCGTTCCGGCCGGGCTTCCTCGCCAAGGTCCAGCGCACATCGGTGCTCGAGCACTACGGCCTGCGCACGCTCATGTACGGCGTGCTCCTGCCCGCCCCCGACATCGGCCGCAAGGCCGCGGACGCGATGCGCGTGGCGCGCGATGCTGGCCACGAGTGCGGCATCCATTGCTGGGACCACGTCGTCTGGCAGGACAACGTGCGCCGCCGCGACGCCGCCTGGACCGAGCGCCAGATGACGCTCGCCTTCGATCGCTTCGTCGACGTCTTCGGCGCGCCGCCCGCAACCCACGGCGCCGCCGGCTGGCAGATGAACGCCGCGGCATTCCGTCGCATCGACGCCTGGAGCATGGCCTATGCCTCCGACGGTCGCGGCACGGGTCCGTACGTGCCGCAGATCGACGGCGTCGCCCTCGCTCATGTCCAGCTGCCGACGACCCTGCCGACGCTCGACGAGCTGATCGGCACCGACGGGCTCGACGCCGGCAACGTCGCCTCGGCGTTGCTGAAGAAGACGGAGGTCGACCGCGACCAGGTCTTCACGCTGCATGCCGAGCTCGAGGGCGGCCTGCTGGCGCCCGCCTTCGACGCGCTGCTGTCAGGCTGGCGCTTGCAAGGTCACGAGCTGGTCGATCTGGGGGGACTGTTCGCGAGGATCGATCGACGCCGGTTGCCGACGTTGCCGATCGCGTGGGGCGAGGTGCCCGGGCGGAGCGGCGAGCTGATCGTCGCGCCCGTCGCCCTCGCGGGAGCGCGCTAGCGCAGGAAGACCGAGAACGGCGACTCGAACTCGAAGTTGCCGCAGGTGCAGGGCGATGCGTAGAGCACGGCGACCGACTCGTCGAACTCGTGGATCTTGCCGCAGGAGATGCAGCGCCAGAACGGGCTGCGCGCGAAACGGGCGCGGCGCTGGGCCGGCGTCAGGACCATCGACGGATCGCCCCAGATGACGCGCTGGTCGCGCCGCGTGCGGCGCGGGACGACCTGGTACGGCGTGCCTCGCCGCATCACCCGATACCATCCCGATGCCAGAGCCGAAGCGATCGTTCTCATGTCCCTGCCTCCCAGCGCGGACGATACGGCGAAGCCGCCCTGTCGTGGTGCCTTCTCGTCGGGACCAATCCCCCTCGGTCGCGGGGTGAGAGCGACCCATCAACTCGTCGGAGTACCTCATGCCCGGATTCATTCGCGTGGCCCTCATCGCCGCGGCCTTCGCCCTCTCATGCGCAGCGGCCGTGGCACAGCCGGTACGCGGCACGATCGAGAAGGTCGACGGCAACGTCGTCTCGTTCCGCTCGAGCGAAGGTGCAGAACTCAAGCTGACGCTGGCCGACACCGCCTTGGTCGTCGCCCTCGTCAAGGCCTCGATGGCCGACATCAAGGAGGGCACCTACCTCGGCAGCGCGGCGATGCCGCAGGCCGACGGCAGCCAGAAGGCGCTCGAGATCCACATCTTTCCCGACCAGATGCGCGGCACGGGCGACGGACACCGGCCATATGCGCAGGTGCCGAGCGGCACGATGACCAACGGCGCCACGTCCGGGCCGATCGTCACCGGCATCGACGGCTCGACCATCGTCGTCAAGTACAAGGACGGCGAGAAGAAGATCGTCGTGTCGAAGGACGTGCCGATCGTGCGCTACGAGATCGGCAGCAGGAGCGATCTCAAGCCGGGCGCCCGGTTCACGGTGTCTGCGCCGGTCCGCAAGGCCGACGGCTCGCTCGAAGCCAGCCGCATCAACGCCGGCCGCGATGGCGTCGTGCCGCTATGACGGCGGACGCGGCGAGCGCCGCCGCCTAGGTGTTCGGGACCACCGGCGTCTCGTCGGCGGCGGCGATCGACTCCGGCAGCATGTCGACCCGCAGGTCAAGCTGCGGACCGAGCCAGAGGGCGTGGATGAGGTGATCGGCCCGCGGCGCCAAGGTGTTGGGGTGAACAAGCACGCTCAGGCCCTCGCGATGCAGCGCCAGCCACGACACGAGCTCGGCGAAGACGTCGACGTCGAAGGCGATCTGGTACATCGCTGCCGCGTGCGGGCCGATGGGCACCTCGTGCCAACGACCGAGCTGCACCTTGAAGCGTTGCGCGACGCCTGTCCGAACGCTCTCGGCCGTCGACCGGGTCGAGGCCGGATCGAAATAGACATGCGCGTGCCAGCTGACGATCGAGTGTGCGGGCGAAGCGGCAGTCATGGCCGCAGTATGCAGGGCTCGTCAAACACGTTGACGATGGCACGAGCGTCGGCATGACGGTTGTCATCGTCGGACGGCCGAGCCGCCAGAATCCGGGAGAGCCCTGCCATGCGTTCATCCAGAGTCGTCTTGCCGCTGATCGTCGCGCTGCTGGCGAGCTCGCGGGCATTCGCATCGCCTCCGGTCGCCGAGGCGGAGTTCCAGCGCCTCCACCCGTGTCCGGCCAACGATGCGAAAGAGGGCGAGTGCCCCGGCTACGCCATCCTCCACGTCGTTCCCCTCTGCCTGGGCGGTCCGGACGTGGCCTACAACCTGCGCTGGCAGAAGTTGTCCGAGCTCAAGCAAGGCGATGCGCCAAAAGCGCGCGAGTGCTCTGCATTGCGGCCGAGAAGCGATTCGCCTGCGCCGTTGAATCGCACCTGAGATGGCGCGCCCCCCAGGGTCGGTGGTGTAACGTACCGCCCGAACGAGAGGGCAGCGGAGCCGACGCGCCATGAAGACCCCGACACGCACGAAGCCAGTCGTCACCAGGCCGATCGCGCGCTTCCGGATGCGCGTGACATCGGGGGAGGCGATCGCCGTGGGACCCGGGAAAATCGCGCTCCTCGAGGCGATCCAAGCGAGGCACTCGATCACCCAGGCAGCCAAGTCGCTCGACATGTCCTATCGCAGGGCCTGGATGCTCATCGACCAGCTCAACGGCTCGCTGAAGAAGCCCGCCGTCGCGTCC
>JAYTHL010000331.1:0-4179 GCA_043732605.1 Rhizobacter sp.
CGGCGGGGTGGGCCGCGCTGGGCTGCCCGTACGAGCAGGCACGCGCGCTCGCCGACGGCGACGAGGCCGCGCAGCGATCGGCGCTGGCGATCCTCGACGCGCTCGGCGCGGCGCCGCTCGCCGAGCATGTGCGCGAGCAGATGCGCCGGACGGGCGTGCGCTCGGTCCCGCGCGGCGCGCTGGCGAGCACGCGCGCCAACGCCGCCGGGCTCACGACGCGCGAGCTGCAGGTGCTGGCGTTCCTCGCCGAGGGGCACCGCAACGGCGAGATCGCGGCGCGCCTGTCGCGCTCGGCGCGCACCGTCGATCACCACGTCGAATCGATCCTGGCCAAGCTCGAGGTCGGCTCGCGCGGCGACGCGGTGGCGGCCGCGCGCCGGCTCGGCTTGCTGGCCAAGAATGGGTAGAGGGCGAAGCCGGAATGGGCAGCCGGTGCCCTTCCGCGCTCGACGACCGGTGCCTATCGTGAGGGCACGGTCCGAAGTCGGGCCGCAACCCATCGAAAGGTCATCGCCATGCCACGCTATCTCGTCGAGCGCACGTTCCCCACGGGCCTGTCCATTCCCCAGACCGAGGCCGGCGCCCAGGCCTGCCGCTCCGTCGTCGAAGTCAACGCCCATGACGGCGTCAACTGGGTCCATTCGTACGTCACCCTCGACCGCGCGAAGACCTTCTGCGTCTACGATGGCCCCTCGCCCGAGTCGATCAGGAGGGTCGCCGAGCGCAACAAGCTGCCGGTCGACAAGATCACCGAGGTCTCGGTCCTCGACCCGTACTTCTATCGAGGCT
The DNA here is from genome assembly GCA_043732605.1 of Rhizobacter sp. Lineage (GTDB taxonomy): Bacteria > Pseudomonadota > Gammaproteobacteria > Burkholderiales > Burkholderiaceae_C > Schlegelella_A. Next base: position 790 of record JAYTHL010000331.1, read on the forward strand.
AGACAGGAGATGCGATGAGGCTTTCGGGCAAGACGGCACTGGTGACGGCGGCCGGACAAGGCATCGGCCACGCGAGCGTGCTGGCGCTGGCGAAGGAGGGCGCCGAGGTCTGGGCCACCGACGTGAACGTCGACCTGCTCGAGCGCTTTGCGGGCGTGAGGAACGTCCGCACGGCGCGCCTTGACGTCCTCGACCGGCCCGCGATCGCGGCGCTGTTCGGGCAGTTGCCCGCGCTCGACGTGCTCTTCAACTGCGCCGGCATCGTCCACAACGGCACGACGCTGCAGGCCACCGACGACGAGCTCGACCTCGCCTTTCGCCTCAACGTGCGCGCGCAGCTCTGGACGATCCAGGAAGCGCTGCCGAAGATGCTCGCCGCCGGCCGCGGCAGCATCATCAACATGGCGAGCATCGCCTCGAGCATCAAGGGTCTGGCGAGCCGCTGCGTCTACGGAACGACCAAGGCGGCGGTGATCGGCTTGACCAAGGCCGTCGCCGCCGACTACGTGCGCCAGGGCATCCGCTGCAACGCGCTCTGCCCCGGCACCGTCGACACGCCGTCGCTCGCCGGGCGGATCAACGCCTATGCCGATCCGGTCGCCGCGCGCCAGGCCTTCGTCGACCGCCAGCCGATGGGCCGGCTCGCGCTCGCCGAGGAGATCGCGCCGATGGTCGTCTACCTCGCCAGCGACGAATCGAAGTTCGCGACCGGGCAGGCGTTCTGCGTCGACGGCGGCATGACGATCTGAGCCTGAGCGCCGTGGTCACGCGGCGCGGCGGGATCGACGCGATCAGTGCGCGGGATGCGCCCGCAGCCACGCCAGCTTGGCGGCGTACAGGTCGTGCTGACCGCGCGTCACGCTGTTGTCGACGGCGAGCGTGAGGTGGCGCCGCGCCGCGGCTTCGTCGCCGAGGCGCCAGTCGGCGACGCCGAGCCAGAAGTGGAACTCGTGGTACGTGTCGGCGCGCGCCACCTCGCGTGCGAACAGCTCGCGCGCGGCCTTGTAGTCCTCGTGGCGCATCGCCTCGATGCCGAGGTTGAAGAAGTGGAACGGCGGATACGGCTCGATCGCCGCGAGGCGCTGCCGCATCGCCTGCTCGTCGGCCTTGCGGCCCTGGCGCGCATAAGTCTCGGCGAGGTTGGCGAGCACGCGCGTGTCCTTCGGCTCGTTGGCGAGCACGCGCTCCAAGACGCGCGCCGCCTCGGCCAGGTCGCCGTGGCGCAGGTAGACGACACCGAGCGTGTTGAACCCGCCGCTGAACGACGGATCGCGGCGCACGCTCTCCGCCGACCAGGCGTAGGCGTCGTCGAGACGGCCGGCGGCGAGCGCCTCGGCGGCGCGGTTGTTGGCGTACATCGCGACGATCGTCGCTTCGCCGATCTCGCGCGAGCGCAGGCCGCTGATCGCCTCGGGCGGCAGGAAGTCGATCGTGATCGGGCTCAGGTCGCGCCGCGTCTTGGCGTCGATGAGGCGGCGGCCGACGGTGATGTTGACGTGGCCGCTCGCGACCAACAGGCTGCCGCTGCGGCTCCAGGATTCGTCGAGATAGGCGGCGCGGTAGCTCACCGGCAGGTCGAGCGACTTCGCGAACGCCGCGCTCATGATCACCAGCGACAGGCAGTTGCCGGTCCGGTCGGCGAAGGTGTCGGCTGCCGTCTTGGTACGCGCCGCGTCGTACTCGAGCTTGAGCTTGGCGCGCTCGCGCAAGGCCTCGAGCAGGCCGGCCTGCTTGCCGTCGATGCGCAGCGAATCGGCGATGTCGACGTCGAGATAGCGGCGCATGGCGGCGCTCATCTCGAACACGTCGTCGGTGCGGACGACGTCGGTCGGCGGTTTGAACAGGCGGTCGGCGAGAAGTGACTGGGGGTCGGCCGGCGGCGCTGGAGGGTGAGCACACGCTACCAGCACAAAGGCCGAGGTCAGAAGGAGCGACGAGAGGCGCATCGACTTCTCCATAGGGAGGGCGACAGGCTGCCGCCTCGGCCCATCACATCACAAAGACCAGGGCGGCGCAGCGGGGTTTTCGCGGGCGCGCTTCGTTCGTCCACTGTCGGAGGGATGCGATTCGCGCTGGCCGGATGTCCACTTTCGAGGTCGAAATCCGTTTATCCGGATATGACTTCAGGAGAACCGTCATGACCTCGTCCATCCACGCTTCGTCGCCCGCGGCCCGCAGCAGCCTTTGGCCCGTCGCCTTGCTCGTCGCCGCGCTCGCGGCCTCGCAATCGGGGTGCATGCGAGCCGGTGCGAGCACTGCGCCGAGCGACACCCGGGTCGTCGCGGCGCAGATCCGGCCGCTGGTCGTCCTCGAGAAGAAGACGCCCGACGGGCGCACGGTCGAGATTCCGATGGCCGAGGAATACCGCAGCGTCCGCCCTGCCGGCACCGACGGCGCGACGCCGGCGATCCCGCCCTCGGAGATGTGGCCGGCGCAGTGACGATCGGCGCACGCCCGCGCTGACCCGCGCGGGGGACTGCGCCAGCCGGCGCGCGCGCTTGCAGGTACGAGACCGGCATGGATCGCGTCGCCGCATGAGGACTTCCCGCGGGATTGCCGTCCCGCTCGAAGACGCCTTCTGGCGTGAGAACTACGGCCGCCGTCCGTACACGAACGGCGCCAGCTTCGACGACTACGGCCCTGCATATGCGTACGGCGTCGGCACGTACTCGCGCTTCGGCGATCGCTCGTTCGACGAGGTCGAGCCCGATCTGTCGCGTGGCTGGAACAGCGCGCGCGGCCGGTCCGGACCGACGTGGGGCCGCGCCAGGCACGCCACCCGCGATGCCTGGGACCGGCTCAGCGACGGCGTCGAGCGCGCGATCCTGGGCGACTCGGACCGCGACGGCAAGTAGCCGCGAGGTCGCGTCGGCAAAGGGCGCCCTGTGGGGCGCTTTTTTTGCGTCCGACGCATCGGTGGGTACATGTCTTGCCATCGACAGCCTCTGACTTCTCTCTCTTTGTCCAGGATCTCGATGGCCACGCGCACCCGCAAGAACTCCTCTTCGTCCCCGACCCGGCGCGGCAGTCCGGTCGCCGCTGCTCGCGACAGCATCGGGACCGTGCTGTCGACGTTTTCCGGTCCGTCGACCGCGGGCCTGGCGCCGAGCGATGCGTCGGCCTTCGCGACCGAGCCGCAGCGCCGTCTGGCGACGCAGAAGGTCGGCGCGCAACTCGCTGCGGCGGCGATGCCGGCGAATCCGCTCAAGGCCGGCGACCACGGCCTCGATGCCGGCCACGCGCCGCAGCCCGGGCTGCCGATGGATCCGCACGATCCGATCGATGCGGCCAGCACCGTCACCGAAGACGCGTCCTCGTCGAAGGTCGGCGCGGGCGAGCCACCCTCGGGCTACAACCCCAACAACGAGTCGCTCGACCGAGTTCGCGTCG
>JAYTHL010000332.1:0-4175 GCA_043732605.1 Rhizobacter sp.
CGAGGTCATGCACATGATCCGCAAAGGCCAGCTCGGCGGAGTCAAAGACCCAGCTTCGTCTGCAGCGAACCAGCTCTACTCGCTGGCTTTCTGATCAACGTCTGCCTAGCAGCCAGGCTTGGTCTTATCACGCTATTGCGACAGAACCGGCCGCGGGGGGTCGACCTTCCACGCAAGGCGATCAAGTCTCGACGCTTGAGTCCTCAGTCAACGTAGCGCAAACCGGCATGCGCCAGCGGCTCGCGCATCGAATACATGTCGAGGCCGAGCACGCCCGAGGCGAGCTTGGCGCGCTTGGCGTCTTCGTTGGCCTCGCGCGCCACCGCCGCTTCGACGACCTCGATCACGCGTGCCGCCGGCACGCAGACGACGCCGTCGTCGTCGGCGACGATCGCATCGCCCGGCGTCACCAGCACGCCGGCGCAGACGACTGGCACGTTGACCGCGCCGAGCGTCGCCTTGATCGTGCCCTTGGCCGAGACGTAGCGGCTCCATACCGGAAAGCCCATCTCGGTCAGCGTCTTGACATCGCGCACCCCGCCCTCGATGACCACGGCGCGTGCGCCGCGCGCCTTGAATGAGGTCGCGAGCAGGTCGCCGAAGTAGCCGTCAGAACATTCGGCGGTGAGCGCGGCGACGACGACGTCGCCGGGCTGGATTTGCTCGGCGACGACGTGCAGCATCCAGTTGTCGCCTGGCTGCAGCAGAACGGTAACGGCCGTGCCCGCGACCTGCGCGCGAGCGTAGATCGGCCGCATGAAGGGCTTCATGAGGCCGACCCGACCCTGAGCCTCGTGCACCGTCGCCGCACCGAGCGCGGCCAGGCGATCGGTGGCGGCGCGATCGGCGCGCACGATGTTGCGATGGACGACGCCGAGCTCGTACATAACAGCGATCTCCGGATTGCGTGGGTCAGTGGCCTCTAGCAGTAAGCAGGGCATCGAGGCGTGGGAAGACGCGCCGCGCGTTGCCTTCGAATATTTTGTGGCGCTCGTCGGCGCTCAGGTTGTGCGTCGCCTCGATATAGCGCTTGGTGTCGTCGTAGGGGTGGCCGGTCTCCGGATCGATGCCGCGCACCGCGCCGATCATCTCGGAGGCGAACAGGATGTTCTTGACCGGGATCACCTGCGTTAGCAGATCGATGCCGGGCTGGTGGTAGACGCAGGTGTCGAAGAAGATGTTGTCGAGCAGGTGTTCGCTCAGAAGGGGCTTCTTCAGCTCCTGCGCCAGGCCGCGAAAGCGGCCCCAGTGGTAAGGCACCGCGCCACCGCCGTGCGGGATTAGGAACTTCAGGGTCGGGAAGTCCTTAAACAGGTCGCCGGTGAGGCATTGCATGAAGGCCGTTGTGTCGGCGTTGAGGTAGTGCGCGCCGGTGGTGTGGAAGGCCGGGTTGCAGCTGGTGCTGACGTGGATCATGGCCGGAATCGCGTGCTCGACCATCTTCTCGTAGAGCGGGTACCAGTGCCGGTCGGTGAGTGGCGGACTTGTCCAGTGGCCTCCGGACGGATCAGGGTTGAGGTTGATGCCGACGAAGCCGAAGTCCCTCACGCACCGTTCGAACTCGGCAACGCAGGTCGCCGGATCAACGCCAGGCGATTGCGGCAGCATCGCCGCACCGACGAACCGATCAGGGAACAGCTCGGCCACGCGATAGCAAAGTTCGTTGCAGATCGCAGCCCAAGTCGCCGAGGTTTCAAAGCCGCCGATGTGGTGCGCCATGAAGCTGGCGCGTGGACTGAAGATGGTGAGATCACTTCCACGCTCGTTCATCTTCTTCAGCTGATTGCTCTCGATCGATTCCCGCAGTTCGTCGTCGCTGATTTTCAATGTCTTAGGTGACGGCGCCGGCGTTCCGTCGGCGAGCGCCGCAATTTGGCGATCACGCCAAACGCCGAGCGAAGGCGGGGCGGTTGTGTAGTGGCCGTGGACGTCGATGATCATGGGAAGGAACTCGTGCGATGAAATGGCTAGGAGGCGGTGGTTTCGCGCGGCTCGGCCATGCCGTGACGCCGCTTGAGCGCTGCCGCGGCAGGCGAACGCATGAAATCGAGCGTTACTCGCGCCAAATCACCGCGGGTCGAGGTGCTGGCGATGGCGCCGACGAAGGTCGTCAGGATCTCGATGCCTGGCGGCATCGGGCCGAGGACGACGATGCCGTCTTGACCCTGAAGCTCGCTTAGCTGCTGGAAGCCGACCTCGGCCTCGCCGCTCGCCAGCAGGGTTGCGACCGGAACACCGGGCCGCGCCTGCACTAGCCGGTCGTGCAGGGCCTCTGCCACTCCCCAACGAGCGAACAGCCGCATCAGCGCCGTGCCGCTCGGGCCGGTCGAGTAGCCGATGCGATTCGCGGCGAGCACGGCGCGGCGGAGCGCGTCTGCGGAGCTGATGTCAGGTGTGGTCGAGCCGGCGCGAATCGCAATCGCGACCGTCGAATCGACCAGCGCGCAACGACTCTTCGAGACCACGTGACCGGCAGCGGCGAGTGCGTCGATCGCGTCGGCCGCCAGCACAATCAGATCGAAGGGTTCGCCCTCTCGTACGCGCCGCGCCGCGTCGACGCCGCCGGCTGATTCGAAGCGCACCGTCGCGCCGCCTGCCCGCGCGCAGGCTTCGCTCAGGTTGATCAACAGTGTCCGGGTCGCCATTGAGGCGATGCCCGTCAGGATGTCGCTCATTGCGGTTCGGCTGGCGGTTTGTCCCAGCCTTGGGTACCGGCGTCCTTGGCAGCGACGGAGTAGAGCGCGCCGGGCGCGTTGCGAGTTTGCTGGAATTCCTCGAGTGACTGCCCGCGCATCGCCGCATAGATGTGCAGGTTGGATACGCCGACAACCGCGCCGAGCTTTTCGAGCACGAAGAAGATTGCGCCATAGCGAATCAGGCCGCGCCAGTCCCGCCGCGTGACGAGGTCACGCTCAACAGCGCTCAATCCGGCGCGGTCGAACTCGCCGGCGGCATCAGCGAGGAAGGCGGCGCGCTTCTCGGGCACCACAAGGTCGTGCAGGAATCGATTGATGCGGTAAGACGCGACGCTGCGCTCAATCGTGAACGGATAGCTGCCTTCGATGCGCTCGATGCCGGCCAGCTGCGCGTCGACGTTCGTGCGCTCGGCGGCTGGCTCGTAGCGTTCTCCGTCGGCGTTCTCGTAGATCGCGGTCGCAATCGCCGTCATCGATGGCAGGTAGTAGCTCCGATGCAGGCGGCGAACGTGCGGCGAGAGCGCGCCGCGCATCACCAGCCACATGATCACCTCGGCGCCCTCGACGCCGCCGAGCTCAGCGAGCTGCGCATGCGTCATTGCAGCCAGCTGCTCGGGGTCACGCTCGAAGAGGTCCAGGAAACGCTCGTCCCACTCGGTGTTGTTGAAGCCGGCGCGCTCGCCGTGGACCTGGTGCGAAAGACCGCCGGTAGCGACAATGGCCACGCGCAACGGCTCGGGATAGCTCTCGATCGCGCGCCGCAGCGCATGGCCGAGCCTAAAGCAGCGCCGCGCGGTTGGAATGGGGAACTGCAGCACGCCGATCTGCAACGGAACCAGTCGCGTTGGCCAGCCGTCTTGGTGCGGCAGAAGAACCGACAGCGGCGAGAAGCAGCCGTGGTCGAGCGGCCGGTCCTGAAAAAACGACATGTCGAATTCGTCGGCCATCAGCGAGCGGGCGAGATGCGCGGCGAATGCTGGGTCTCCATCGATCGCTGGCAGACAGCGAGCGCCCCCGCCTTCATCGGCAACCGGCCAGCGCTCGCCAATGCCGAGCGTGAAGGCGGAATAGTGATCAAAGAAGAACGAGGTGACGTGATCGTTGTAGACGAAAAGAAGCACGTCGGGGCGTCGGTCTTCAAGCCAGGTGCGCACCGGCGCAAACGCGGTAAAGATCGGGGCCCAGACTGGGTCGTCTTGCTTCCCGCGGTCGAAGGCAAAGCCTATGGTCGGCGTATGTGAAGCAGCAATGCCGCCGAGTAGAAGCGCCACCTAACTTGCCTCCGACAGAGGAAGCGCGCTTGTGCCACAGACACTGTTCACATCGATGGGCTCTACGATCAGTCTCACGTTCTACTTCCAGGCTGCGCGGGTCCGGATCTGAGCCAGAGATTGGCGAGCGTCACCGATGATCGCCTCGGAATCTGTCGCGGTGAGCTTCCCCCTATCTTTTAGAAGGCGCCCATCGACACTCACCAAC
>JAYTHL010000333.1:0-4151 GCA_043732605.1 Rhizobacter sp.
GACCTCGGGCACGGTGCGCTTCGAGGGCCGCGACGTCACGCACGCCGGCAAGGAGGAGTTGCGTGCGCTCGCGCGCGACATGCAGATCATCTTCCAGGATCCGTATGCCTCGCTCAATCCGCGGATGACGGTGGCGGCGATCGTCGGCGAGGCGCTGATCATCCACAAGCTCACGTCGAGTCGCTCGGAGTTCGATGCGCGCATCGTCGAGCTGCTGCGCACGGTGGGCCTCTCGCCCGACCACATGCGCCGCTATCCGCACGAGTTCTCGGGCGGCCAACGCCAGCGCATCGGCATCGCCCGCGCGCTCGCCGTGAGCCCGAAGCTGATCGTGTGCGACGAAGCGGTGTCGGCGCTCGACGTCTCGATCCAGGCGCAGGTCATCAACCTCCTCGAAGACCTGCAGGAGCAGCTCAACCTCGCCTACATCTTCATCGCCCACGACTTGTCGGTGGTCGAGCACATCAGCGACCGCGTCGCGGTGATGTACCTCGGCCGGATCGTCGAGATCGCGTCGTCGAGGAAGCTCTACACCGAGCCGCTGCACCCGTACACCGAAGCGCTGCTCGCGGCCGTGCCGGTGCCCGATCCGCGCGTCAAGCGAAAGCGCATCCCGCTCGTCGGCGACGTGCCGAGCCCGATCCATCCGCCCACCGGCTGCCACTTCCACACGCGCTGTCCGATCGCCCGGTTCCCGCGTTGCAGCACCGAGGTGCCGGAGCTGAAGGAGAGCAGCGAAGGTCACCGCGTGGCGTGTCACTTCCGCGGCTGAGCCCGGCACGCTACGTCTTGTGACGGTGCCGCGCGGTGTGGGCGTATGGCCTGCGCAATCCGTTCACCTTCGCGGTCGAGCCCGTCACCGGGCGGATCCACATCAGCGACGTCGGCGAGGTCACCTGGGAAGAGATCGACGTCGGCAGCGCCGGCGCCAACTACGGCTGGCCCGGCTCGGAGGGGCCCGACAACGTCGCCGGCAACATCGTCGCGCCGCTCTTCACCCACAAGCACGTCGACGCGGCGCCGGCCGGCTCGGGGCCGGCGGCTTCTTCGAGGGCGCGGCGATCACGGGCGGCGCGTTCTATCCGGCGGCCGGCACGTTCCCCGCCGACTACCGCGGCCGGTACTACTTCGCCGACGTCGTGAACCGCTTCGTCGGCCGGCTCGACGCAGCCAACGGCAACGCCGCTGACGCGTTCGCGAGCCTCACCGGCTCGCCATTCGACCTGCGCGTCGCCGGCGATGGCGCGTTGCTCGTGCTCACGCGCAACGGCGTGACAAGGATCACTGCGCCGTGACGCCGATGCGACGCCGTGGCCTGGTGCCGACACGCGAGACGGAACTTCGCTGACACGCGCGGCCGAGTCGACCTGACAGCGCCGGCGTGTCGCAGGCTTGACACTGCAAGCGCGCGCCTCGCACCCACGGCGCCGCGGGAGTTCGCCGAGCCATGGACCAGACCCACGAGATCCGCTTCCAGTCGCTGTACCGGGGCCACGGCCTCTGTTTCCCGTGCGACGAGCAGGGCCGGGTCGAGCTCGACGCGCTCAGCGATCGTGCCCGCGAGAACTATCTCTACGCCCGCGCTGTCGTCGGCGTCGAGTTCGCGCATCCCAAGGTGTGCCCTGCCGTGCAGGCTGCGTCGCGCTGCTGATCGGGCACAGCTCTCTTGCGGCGTGAGCCGCGCCATGTCGGACAGAAGTTCTCGTCGAGTGTCGATCCCGGCAGTCGTGGCACGTCAACCATGACCAGGCCCGCGGGTCGCCACCTCGAAAGGAACTCCCATGTCCGTCATTGCACCTCACCTCGCCGCGATCTACGCGGCCGTGCTCGGCCTGCTGGCCGCGCTGCTCACCGTGCGCGTGATCGTGAACCGGGTCCGCACCAACGTCGCGGCGGGCGACGGCGGCGACGCCCGGCTCGCCCAGTCGATCCGCGCCCACGGCAACTTCGCCGAGCACGCGCCGCTGGCGCTGCTGCTGATCGCGCTGGCGGAGATGCTCGGCGCTGCGCCGACCTGGATCCACGGCCTGGGCGCCGTGCTGGTCCTCGCCCGGCTGATCAGCGCCTGGGGCCTCGGCACCTCTCTCGGCACGACGCCGCAGCGCCAGATCGGCGCCGCGCTCACGATCGCCGTGCTGGTGCTGGCCTCGCTGCTGATCCTCGTCCGGACGGTTGTCGCCGCGTGAACGGCCTCAGTTCGGCACCGCGAGCGAAGAGCCCGCGAATGTGATCTGGTTGCCGGCCGCCGGCGCTGCGCTGATCGCCGGCACGGCGGCCGCCGTGATCGCCGGGGCCGCGCCCGGCGCGCCGCCGCGCACGGTGGTGCGCACGACCTGGCTCGGCGGCAGGGCGGTGCCGCTCTTCAGGAAGGCGTACATCGCGTCCATCGAGCGCACGAAATAGACGTGCAGCGGCACGAAGCGCGTGTCCCAGCCGGGCAGCGACACGAAGGTGTCGAAGTGCTGCGCGTTCTCGACCTCGATGTAGTGGATCGGGCTGGCTGCGCCTTCGACGAACTTGTTGTACGCCGTGTAAGCCCGCGCGTTGTTGTTGATGGGTACCAGCGCGTCGCTGCGGCCGGCGACGATGATGGTCGGCTTGCCGCGCAGGTTGCCGTTGAGCAGCACCTCGCCGATGCCCTTGCGCACTGCCGCGCTCTGTGCGCTCGTCGGCCGGGTCGAGGTCGCAGTCGCGGTCAGCGCCGCGCCGGTCTCGTCGAGGCCGGTGACGAGCGCGCGCTGGCAGAGCGCGTTGTCGAGGCCGAAGTCCTGCACGCCGGTCGACACGGAGGTGGCGATGTTCCAGACGCGCGCGCCGCCCACCGAGTTGTTGTAGACCACGGCAGCCGGCTGGCCGTTCGCCGTGCCGTTGGCGCCCGCGAAGCTCTGCGCCTTCGTCGCTGCAACCACCGGGATCACCGCGCCCGTGGCGTCGACCTGCGCGAAGCTGGTGTCGCAGACGTTGTCGAGGACCGAGAAGCGGCCGTAGCTCACCGGGTACATCGCCGCCAGGATCGGCCCGTTGCCGAGGCCGTAGTGCGCGTTGTGCATCTGGTCGTTGAACGTCGTCCAGCCGAAGTTGCGCAGCTTGTTGAGAGCGTCGAGCGAGCGCGCCGCCGTGTCGGCGCCGGTGACGAGGTTTTTCGCCGCGAGGCTGTCGCAGCGTGCCGTGGCGCGTGCGTTCTGCGTGGTGAGCCCGATGTAGTTGAAGTACGTCGCTTCCGCCAATGCCGCCGGTGCCGCCAGTGCGGCGCACGGCTGGTAGATGTTGCCGTAGGTGACGTAGTCGGCAAGCGTCTTGCCGTAGCCGGTGGCGGCCACGCCACCGACAGTGATGCCGTAACCGACGGTCGTCGGCATCTCGGTGACCGGCTCGCCGGCGACGACGCCGTCGATCAGGCCGTCGGTGTCCTGCTCGGCCGCGTGGATCACGCCCGCGCCGCCGTTCGAGACCGACCCGGCGATCACCAGCGTGTTCGCCGGCGTGAACGGCGTCGGCGCGGCGGCCGTGCCGTAGCGGTCGTTGAGGGCGACGAAGGCGTAGCGCGCTGCGGCCAGCGTGTCGGTGCCCCAGTCCTTCTCGGGATTGATCTGCGAGTGGACCTGCTTGAGCGACAGCCGGTTCGGGAACAGCACGTTGTAGGCGGTGCGTGCCGCATCGGTGACGTCGGCCGCGAAGTGGCTGAGCGTGCCGGCGGCGGTGCGCGTGGCGCGGGTGCCGTCGATCTTGTTGACGGTGTCGTCGGTGAGGTCGTAGAGGCCGACGCCCTTGCCGGCGTCGGTCAGCGCCACCGCGCAGCCGTGCTTCAGGCCCCAGTCGCCCGCGGTGCCGATCGCACCGTAGACGCCGCGCGAGCCGGAGGACGGGCCGAGCACGACGCAGGGCGAGGCTTGGTTGAAGCTGTCGGGGATCTGCACCGCGACCGTGACGTTCTTCTTGCCGCTGCCGTCGTCGAGGACGCCCAGGTACTCGCGGCCTGGGATCAGCCCTTCGCCCGCGGTCGCGGCGCCGTTGATGTCGACGTTCGGGCCGTAGAGCGAGCCGTAGCCGCCGCCCGCCGAGGCGTCGATGACCGCGCGGTAGTTGCTGTAGATGGCATTGCGACGCAACTCCAATGCGGTCGGAGCGAGCGGGTTGGCATACGCGGGCGC
>JAYTHL010000334.1:0-4138 GCA_043732605.1 Rhizobacter sp.
GATACCCTCCTGCAGGAGCGTCACCGCAATGGTGCCGAGGATCGCCCCCAGCGGGCTGCTCAGACCGCCGACGATCAGCATGCCGACATACCAGATCGAGAGCCAGATCGTGAACTGGTCAGTCGTCACGTAGCGGATGTAGAACGCATACAGTCCGCCGGCTACGCCCGCGAAGACCGCGCCAGCGAAGAACGCCATGATCTTGTAGCGGCCGAGTTGCACGCCCAGCACCGAGCTGGCGATGTCGTTGTCGCGGATCGCCTTGAAGGTCAGCCCGACATGCGATCGTTGCAGGTTGAAGGCGATCGCCAGCATCACGAACGTCACGGCCACGGCGACCCCGTAAAACGACGCAGGCGTCTCCACCGCGATCCCGAACAGCTTGACCTGGTCGATCCCGATGCCGGCCGAGCCGCCGAACCAGGCCGGCGGCAGGCGCAGGACGACCACCGGGAACACCACCTGCGCGGCGATCGTCGTCAGCGCGAGGTAGAGGCCCTTGATGCGGATGGCCGGCAGGCTGAAGACGATGCTGATCACACCGGACGCCAGGCCCGCCAGCACGATCGCCGGGATCATCGGCACGCCGTAGTTGGCGTATAGGGCGGCGGCAGTGAAGGCGCCGACGCCGACGAAGGCCGATTGGCCGAGATTCAGCAACCCCGCCATGCCGATCGTGATCTGCAGACCCGCGACCGCGATCATCGTGATCGCGACGGTGATCGCAACGCCGATCAGGTAGCTGCTCGCGACGAACGGAAAGATCGCGAGCGCCGCGATCAACAACAGCATCGCCGCGCGCTGAGGGACGGTGCGAAGGAAGCGGAGCTCCTCCGCGTGATCCTTGAAGTGGACGCCCGACGGCAACATGATCAGAGTCTCTCGATCACTTTCCAGCCGAACAGGCCTTGCGGCCGAACCAGCAAGACGACGATCATCAGCATGAACGGGAATATCTGCGACATCGCGCCGCCGGTGAGCGGGTCGAGGTAGCGGGCCGCGAAAGCCTCGCCGATGCCGACGATCACGCCGGCGATCGCCGCGCCGCGCAGGCTTTCGAGCCCGCCCAGCAGCGCCACCGGCAGCGCGCGCAGGCCGATGTCGCCGGCCTGCAGCCCCAGCACGTTGCCGGAAAGCAGGATCATCGCCGCCACCGTCGACAGGAACGCGCCCAGGGCCCAGGCGATGCGCGTTGCGCCCTGGACCGAGACGCCCAGCGACAGCGCCACGAAGTGATCCTCGGCCACCGCCGCGAGGCGCAGGCCGATGCGCGTTTTCAGGAAGAAGATCCGCATCAGCTCGGCCGCGGCGAGCGTGATGCCGGCGCCGATCAGCAGACGCTTGTTGACGAGCAGGTCGTCGAACTTCCAGGCGCCTTCCGGAAAGATTTGCGCGAACGGCCGGGTCTGCGCACCCCAGACCAGCTGCACCACGCCCTGCAGCAGAATCAGCAGGCCGATGCTGGCCATGACGATGCTGAACACCGGCTGGCCGATCAACGGGCGGAACACGAAGCGCTCGATCGCCACGCCGATCAGGATGCTCGCGCCCAGCGCCAGGACGACGGCGACGCCGAGCGGCAGGCTGGTCATCAGCGAGCCCATCATGTAGGCGCCGACGAGCACCAGCTGACCCTGTGCCAGGTTGACGATGCGCGAGGCGCGGAAAATGACGACGAAGGCCAGCGCGACCAGCCCGTAGACCAGGCCGGTGAGCGTGCCGTCAATGGCGATTTGGAGGATGTCCATCGTGTCAGGCCGGTATCGCGATCGGCAGCGGCATTTCGCCGGTTGCCAGGATGCGAACTGCGGCCCGGACTGTGCCGGTGCTTGCGTCCTGGTAGATCACGCTGACGGTCAGATGGCACTCGTCGTCGCCAGCGTAGATGCTCTCGATCAGCGCTGCGTAGCGGGTGGCGATCACGTCGCGCTTGAGCTTGCGCGAACGCGTCAGCTCCGCGTCGTCGGCGTCGAGCTCCTTCGGCAAGGCGGCGAAGCGCGCGATCCGCGACGATGGCGGCAGCAGTGCATTCACGCGCGCCACCTCGGCTCCGACACGTTCCAGCACGGCGTCGAGCTGGCTCAGCTCGGCGAAGGTGCCCCAGCCCACGTTTCGACTTTCGAGGTAGCGCCCGAAGATGCCGGAGTCGACATTGATCAGCGCCGCGATGAAGCCGCGCGTCTCGTCGCCGAGGACGATGGCGTCGCGCAGGAAAGCGGAGGCGCGCAGATGGTTCTCGATCGTCTGCGGCGGGAAGCGGCTGCCGGTCGACAGCTGCCGCATGTCCTTGACGCGGTCGAGGAAAACCAGCTCGCCGGTTTCGGCCACGTGCATCGCGTCGCCGGTGTGGAAGAAGCCCTCGTCGTCGACGACCTTTCGCGTTGCCGCTTCGTCGCCGTGGTATCCGGCAAAGCCGGCGCCGCCACGCACCAGCAGTTCGCCATCGTCGCCGATCCTGAGATGCAGCGGCTTGCCGATGGTTCGCGCGACCTTCAGCGGGCGGCCGAGCGTCGACGGCTCGGCCTGTGCGCCCCAGTGAGCGGAGATCAACCCCGCCTCGGTCGATCCGTAGAGGTTGCGCAACGGGATTCCGAGCGCATGGAAGCGGCGGAAGATCTCGGCCGAAAGACCCGATCCCGCGCTGAGCGGGAACTGCGCCCGCGCGAGACCGGTGTTGTCGCGGATGGCGCGCAACACGAGTGCATCGGCGAGCCAGCGCAGGCTGGGTGGCGCAGCGATCGCCCAGTGATACAGGCGCTGGCGCAAGGGCTTGGCGTCGAGCATCTGCGCCTCGACCTGTGAGGCGATCATCTCCCACTGGCGCGGCGTGAACAGCAGGAACCCGGGGCTGATCTCGCGCATGTCGGTTGGCACCGTCTCCGGCTTCTCCGCGAAATGGACGACGGAGGGCGCCAGCAGGCTGAGACCGATGCCGGTGATCTGCTCGGCCGCCCAGGCCGGCGAGATATACGAGAAGTAGTCGATGTGCGGCGCGATGCCGAAGCTCGCGATCAGCCGGTAGGCGTTGTCGAGCAGGTAGCGGTGCGTCAGGCGCACGCCTTTCGGGTTGCCGGTGGTGCCCGAGGTGTAGCAGAGCGACGCGAGGTCGTGGTCGGCGCCCGAGGCGATTCGGGCGTCGAGCTCGACACGCGCTGCCGCGTCGCTCGGCGCGCTCGCGACGAAGCTCTCGAAAGAGCTCAGCAGCGGATTGCCATAGTCCCAGAGACCGCGTTCGTCGAGGTACACGACACCGGCCACCCCCGCCCGGCCGTCGCCCGCCTGCAGGAACTTGTCCACCTGTTCCTGGTCTTCCGCGAACAGCAGCCTTGCACCGCTGTTCTTCAGCACGAAGCCGAGCTCGGAGGCCGATGCATCCGGGTACAGGTGGGTCGCGGCGGCGCCGGCGCAAAGGGCGGCGTACTGGACCAGATATGCCTGCGGAACGTTCTCGCCGATGACCGCGACGACATCGCCCTTGCCCAGGCCGCGCGCGATCATCGCCAGGGCAAGCGCCTCGACGCGGCCGAGCGCTTCGGCCCAGGTGATCGCCGCCCAGACACCGTGCCGCTTGGCGCGCAGGAAGTCGCGCGTGGCGTGCTCCACTGCGCGCCTGCGCAGCAGCCGGGGCAGCGTCTCGCCGCCGGGCTCTCGCGGATCCTCGCCATGACTGCCATGCAGGTCGGTCATTCCTGCCCCAGGTAGGCCTGAACGACCTTCGGATCGGCGCGCACCTCGGCGGGCGTGCCGTCGGCGATGGTGCGGCCCCACTCGAGCACCATCACGCGGTCGGAAATGTCCATCACGACTTCCATGTCGTGCTCGACCAGCACGACCGGCACGTCGCGGGCGTCGTTGATGTCGAGGATGTAGCGCGCGAGGTCGGCCTTCTCGTCGGCGTTCATGCCGGCCATCGGCTCGTCGAGGATCAGCACTTTGGGATCGATGGCGAGCGCACGGCCGAGGTCGACGCGCTTGCGCAGACCGTAGCCGAGATCGCCGACGCGGGCATGTCGCAGCTCCTCGAGCTCGAGGAATTCGATGATCGTTTCGGCCTCGTCGATGAAGCGAACCATCTCGCGCCGGCTCGGGCCCCACCAGAGCGCGCCCGCGAGCAGGCCTGTCCGCATCCGGCAGTGGC
>JAYTHL010000335.1:0-4135 GCA_043732605.1 Rhizobacter sp.
CGGGGTGGGCCTTCTGGAGCGCGGCTCGGGCGGGCCCGTCGCCGACGACGATCATCTGCGTTCCCGGACGCAGGGCACGCGCACGCTCGAAGGCGCGCAGGCCGAGCTCGACGTTCTTCTCCGCCGCGACCCGGCCGACCATCAGCAGCACCGGTGCCGCGCCGGCGTGCCAGCGTGCGCGCAGCGCCTCGCTGCGCAGCGACGGTGCGAAGCCCTCGCTGTCGACGCCGCGGCCGACGATCGCAAGGTTGTGGAAGCCGGCGGCACGCAACTCGGCAGCTCCGTTGCGCGTCGGCACGAACGTGCGCTGCGTGAGGTTATGGAAGCGACGCAGCAGACCGAGCACCGGCCGGCCGAGAAAGGCGATCCGGTAGTAGCGGCTGTATTGGTGGAAGTTGGTGCGGAAGTCGGACGTCGTCGCGATCCCCAGCGAGCGCGCCGCCGCGAGCGCGGCCCAGGCGAGCGGGCCGGGCGTCGCGAGGTGGACGATCTCCGGCCGCGTCCGCTCGAAGCGACGCGCCAGCGTGGCGGCCCGCACCAGGCCGAAGCGCAGCTCCCGGTAGACCGGGATGGCGCAGCCCGCAGTGCGCATCTCGTCGTCGGCGTCGAGGCGCGCCTCTCCCGGCTGGCGCGGGCGGATCAGCTCGACCAGATGGCCTTGCGCGCGCAAGAAACGCACGGTGCGCTCGACGGTGAGCGAGACGCCGTTCAGCTCGGGCGGATAGGTTTCGGTGACGTAGGCGATGCGCATGGGTCGAGGGCAGTCGCCCGTCGGACATTTTGGCAACCGGGATGCCAAAACACCGTAGGACGCCGCCGCATGTCGGTGCAATGCTCGCCGACGCCGGTGACGCGGTGATGTCTTGATGTCAAGACCGGGCGTCGAGGGGCACGACACCCGCCGGGCGCCTAGTCGCCCTGGAGGAAGGCGCACACCAGACGCAGCGCGCGCACGCGCTTGCAGATCGCGCGCAGGCCAAGCAGCACTGGCACGGCGAGGAACGCGCCGGCGATGCCCCAGAGCCAGCCCAGGGTCATGACCGAGAGGAACACGAACACCGGCTGCAGGCGCAGCCGGTGGCCCATGATCAGCGGGCTCAGGAAGTTGGCCTCGATGCCGTGCAGCACGAGGAAGGCGGCCGGGGGGCCGAGCATCGCGAAGCCGGTGCCGAAGGTGACGCTGCCGGCGAGCAGCAGCAGCGCCGTGATCAGGAGCGGGCCGAGGTAGGGAATGAAGGCGAGCACCGCCGTCGTCGTCGCCCAGAGCACCGGATTCGGCAGGCCGATCGCCCAGAGCGCCAGGCCGGTGACGACGCCGAGAGCGACGTTGACCAGGCTCATCGTGCTGATGAAGAGGCCGATGTCGCGCTCGGCCTGGCGGATGCCCGAGAGCACGAGCGCGCGAGCACGCGAGCGCGGGATCGCGGCTGCGGCGCGCATCACGAGCCAGCGCTCGGAGGCGAGCAGGAAGTAGAGCAGGATCACCGTCGCCGACGCCGAGAGCGCGAACGAGATCGCCTCGCCGATCGCGATCCGGGTGAAGGTCCAGCCCTCGCTCGCCAGCCGTTCGTTGAGCGGATCGACCGCCGCCGCCGCGGCGGCCTGCGCCGGCCGCATCAGCGACGCCGGTGGGGCGTATGGAAAGAGCGCGTCGCGCCAGCGCTGGACGGCCTCGATCAGCTCGTGGACGACGACTGGCGCGCGCGCCCACCAGGCCGCCGCCGGCGCGGCGATGAGCATCCCGAGGACGACGACGACCGAGAGCACCGCGACGATCACCAGCGCCGCGCCGGCGTACTCGTGCACGCCAACGCGCCGCAGCGCGCGCACCGGGGCCGAGAGCACGAACGTGAAGGTGATCGCGATCGCCACCGGCAGCAGCAGGGGCCGCGCCTGCTCGAGCAGGAAGACGATGGCGACGAAGAACAGGCCGCGCCCGAGCCACGCCGACGGGCTGGCGCGCTCGGACGACGACGGGACGGGGGGCTGCATGGGCGCGGATGATTGCATGCGCCACCGACGAGGCCGTCGCCGTGCCGCCGCAACCTCAGTGCTTCAGGCCGATCTCCGCCGACGGAGCCCCGTATCCCTTCTGGAACACGATGCGGTAGCTCTCGAGCTCGCCGTCCTTCTGGAACTGACGCGCACAGCCCCACAGATAGAGCTGGAATAGCCGAAAGGTACGCTCGCCATACTTCGGAACCAGCGCGTCGCGCTGCGCTTCGAGGTTGCGCCCCCAGGCCTGCAGCGTCAGGAAGTAGCTGTGCCGGTCGTTGTGCAGCGACACCGTCTCGAACGCCGTGCGGTTGGCGGCGGCGAGCAGGTCGGGGATGACGACAGGCGTGTGCGAGCCGGGAAAGATGTAGCGGTAGGTGAACGAGCTGACGTTGAACTTGGTCCGGTTCGACGCGAAGTCCATGTAGAGCCGGCCGCCCGGCTTCAGCAGGCCCTCGAACACCGCGAAGAGACGCTTGTAGTCGGGCAGGTGCTCCATCACGCCGAGCAGGACGATGGCGTCGTATCTCCTCGGCGAGTCGTACGCGAAGATGCTCTCGAAGACCGTCTCGAGCGAGCCCGGCGCCGCGTTCGCCGCGACCAGGCCCTTCTGGTGCTCGTGCTGCTCCTTGGAGATCGTCAGCATCGTCACGTCGACGCCACGCGCGCTCGCGTAGCCGGCGAACGATCCCCAGCCGGCGCCGATGTCGAGCACGTGCGAGCCAGGCGCGAGGCGACAGGCGCGGAACACGTACTCGAGCTTCTGCTCGGCTGCATCTTCGAGCGATTGCTCGTCGCTGCGATAGAGCGCCTGCGAGTAGAGCTTGACGCGCTTGTCGAGGAACGCGAAGTAGAAGTCGTTGCCGTAGTCGTAGTGCTGCTGCACCCACAGCTTGTCGGTATCGACCTGGCCGAACAGCATCGGCCGCAGATGGCGCCAGAGCGAGTGCAGCGGATGAAAGTCGGTCATCGCCTTGCGCAGGTCGAGCGCGGCGAGGAAGTCGCCGTCGAAGTCGATCGCGCCGTTCATGTAGGCGCTGGCGACGGCGAACTCGTCGAACGAGTCGAGCGCGGCGAGCGCGACCGGCGTGCGCAGGCGCAGGGTGAACGACGGCGGCTTGCTGCCGACGCGGTAGACGCGGTGGTCGGGCAGCTGCACGTCGAACGACGACGCCGAGGCGCCTTGCAGTCGTCGCTTCAGCTCGGCGACGACCGACGGCTCGGGGCCCGCCGACACCGAGGCCGGCGGCTGCGGCGACGGCGCCACATGAGCAGCCGCGGCGGAGTGCTGGGGAGGGGTCATCGCCGGAGCCCGAGTCGTCGACGGATCTTCATGCGCGAGGACCAGGTTTTTGGCAGGCGCGACTCTATCATCGGCAAGATGCTTTCCCAGTGGGCTCGTCGTATCCGGAGGCCACGGCCGACGAAGGCCGAAGGACAATCTGCATGAAGTGTGCCCGTTGCGACAGCGACGCCCCACCGGACGCGAAGTTCTGCCCGGCCTGCGGCACGAGCCTCGCCAATGACGGCCGCTTCGCCGAGCCGCGCAGCTACACGCCCAAGCATCTCGCCGAGAAGATCCTGAGCTCGCGCCACGCGGTGGTCGGCGAGAGGAAGCAGATCAGCGTGATGTTCGCCGACGTGAAGGGCTCGATGGAGCTGCTCGCCGACCGCGACCCTGAAGAAGCGCGCGCCCTGCTCGATCCGGTCCTCGAGCTGATGATGGAGGCGGTGCACCGCTACGAGGGCACCGTCAGCCAGGTGATGGGCGACGGCATCATGGCGCTCTTCGGCGCGCCGCTCGCGCACGAGGACCACGCCGTCCGCGCCTGCTACGCAGCGCTGCGCATCCAGGAGACGCTGGCCCGATTGGAGCGCTCGGCGCCGGCGACGTCCGGATCGCGCGACGAGCCGGTCCGCGTGCGCATCGGCCTGAACTCGGGCGAGGTCGTCGTGCGCTCGGTCGGCAGCGACCTGCGCATGGACTACAGCGCCGTCGGCCAGACCGCGCATCTCGCCGCGCGCATGGAGCAGATCGCGCTGCCCGGCACGATCCTCATCACCGCCGAAGGCATGCACGCGGTCGAAGGCTACGTGCAGGCGGTCTCGCTCGGGCCGAAGTCGATCAAGGGCCTGGCCG